>JAHCKV010000137.1 GCA_026125595.1 Burkholderiales bacterium
CGGCGTGACGTCCGGAAAGGCATCCAGCGGGATGCGCTGCCATGCGAGCGCACCGAGCGCCGCGATGGCGGCGAAGCCCGCGAGCACGAGCACGCGGCAGCGGAGCGACAGATCGATGATCCGTTCGAGCATGGGCGTTTGCTCAGTGCTCGTCGCCGATCTGCGACTTGAGCAGCTTCGCCTTCAGCTCGAACACGTCGCCCACGGCGACGCGATCGCCAATGGCGAGCCCGCGGAGGATCACGATGCGATCGCCGACGGTCTCGCCGGGCTCCACCGGCCGTGGCACGAATGCGTGGCCTTCGACGACGAAGACCGAAGGTTCGCCCTGAAGCAACAGCACGGCCGAAGCCGGTACCGACACCTGCGGCGTCGTTTCGCCGGTGACAATACCCATCCGGGCGAACATCTGCGGCTTGAGGCGCAGATCGCGATTGTCGATCTCGACCCGTGCGACCAGCGTTCGAGTGGTTGGATCGAGGGCGCCACCGAGGTAGGTGACCTTGCCGCGGAAGACTTCGCCGGGATACGCATCGACCGTGACTTCGGCGGCGGCGCCGATGCGGACGCGTCCGATCTGGCGGTCCGTGAGATTGCCCTCGATCCACACTCTCGACAGATCGCCGACGGAGAACAGCGGCCGGTCGGACGTGGCCAGCTCGCCGACGATCGCGCGTTCGTCGAGCACGACGCCCGTCAGCGGCGCCGTCAGCGCAAACGACGACGGCACACCCGCGTGGTCGTTCGGCACCGAAGGATCCACACCCAGCATGCGCAGGCGCTGGCGCGCGGTCTCGGCGGCGGCCCCGGCCTTGTCGCGTTCCGCCGCGGCACGAACCAGCTCCTTGCGCGGCAACACTTCTTCGTCGACCAGCGGAGCGATTCGCGCGTACTCCGCCTGCGCAAGTTCGAGCTGGATGCGCGCCTGCCGCAGCGCGAGCCTCGCGTCGCCCACGTCGAGGCTGTCGAGGAGGGCGAGTGTCTGCCCGCGTTTCACCGTGTCGCCGAAATGCGCATGGACTTCGAGCACGCGGCCCGGCACGCGCGGTACCACCTGCGCCACGAGATGCAGATCCTGACGGACCAGCGCGGTGACCGTGACGCGTCCTGCCGTCGGGCCCGCGGTCACGATCTCGGTCGGGACCGCGGTTGCGGGGTGCGATGCACCGGTCGATGCTTCGCGAACCGGGGTCGGTCCGGCGTGCTGCGCCGGTAGGGTATCGGGAGACTCGCGATTGCAGCCGGCCAGCAGCATCAGCGACAGACCGATGGCAACGGAGCGCGGAATCGTCATCGTCGGCGTTCCGTTCATGGCAGTACACCGGCAGCCTGATTCAGGCGTGCGATCGCCCGTTTGACGCCGATGTCGGCACGCGCGAAGGCCAGTTCGGAGTCGACGGCCCGTGTGAGTGCGAGCAGCACGACCACGAACGGTGCTTCTCCCAACGTGAAGCCGCGGCGCGCGAGGCGAAGCGCATCGCGACTGGTCGTGTCCCGCGCCTGCGCGAGATCGAACTGGGTGCGTGCCGTGGCGAGCGCCAGTTGTGCCGCCTGCAGATCGGCAACGGCATAGGCGCGCTCGCGCTGTTCCGACACCATTGCCTGGGTCAGGGTCGCCTGCGCCCCGGCGATCCGTGGGCGATTGCGCGCGTCGGTCGCGAAGGGTACCCGCAGGTTCAGACGCAGCGTGTGGAACGAGTCACCGGTGGCGACATCGCGATCGGCGCGGTTCTGCAACGACACCGACGGCGGATCGCGCCGGAAGGACTGGGCCAGTTGAACGTCCGCGCGGGCCGCTGCCACGGATGCATTCGCCGCGACCAGTCGAGGATGCCCGTCGAGCTCACCGGTTGCCGCCGCGATTTCCTCGAACGAATCCGGCAGCGCGTCCAGTCCGGTCAATGCCGTCCATGCGGTCAGCGACTGGCGATAGCGCAGCTCCACCTCGGCGAGTGCGATGCGGGCGGCGAGTGCTTCGCCCTGGGCCTGCAACAGGTCGCCGCGCGCGACCTCGCCGCCTTTGAGGCGCCGGGCGACGTCGGCTTCGATCGCGAGGGCCGTGTCGACACGGCGCCGCGTGACGGCCAGCTCCGCGGCCTCCAGTGCCGTGACCCAGACCTGCTCGCGCACGGCACCGGCGACGGTCCAGGCGACGGCATCGGCGCCCAAACGGAACGATCCCTCCAGCGCCTGCGCACTGACGCCCGCCGCCGCTTTCTGGCCCGGCAACCAGAACGGGATTTCGAGCTCGGCTTCGTATTCGGCTGCGCCGCGTCGGGGATCGATCAGCGGGTTCTCGCGACGTGCGCCGACGATCAGCGCGGGCGGCGCGGGCGTGAAGCTGCGCGCGGCGGCCGCCCGTGCCCGGGCTTCTTCGGTCCGCGCCTGCAGACCCTGGACTTCGGCATTGCGCGCGACGGCGCGTTCGAACGCTTGGTGCAGCGTCGATGCAGCGGACGCCGGCATGGCGATGGCCGCAACGATTCCCGCCACGACGAGACGATGGTGCATGGCTTCCTCGCAGGATCGATGGACGAGGCGGGAAGCCGTTCGCAGCGCAGCGCCCGATACCGGACATCGGTATCGGACCAGGGGTGGAATGTCGGGCGACCCGCCGATCAGGCGAGGACGGATCGGGGCGGGCGTCGCAGGGCGGGTGGATCGTGTTCGATGCAGACCGGCGGTTCGGTCGACACGAAGACGCGCGATACCGAAGGATTCTGCATCGACGGGATGATCGGCATCGTGGAAGCGCCGAGGTGGCACAGGCCGCAGGTGTCGAAATCGACATCGCCGAAATCGAAGCGGTCGTGACCTGCCTCGCCACCCGCCGGCGCCGCGCCGTGCACGTCACCGAAACCGGCTTCGTCGCACAGCGCGGTATCGAGCGCCGCCAGCACCTGCACCGGTGTGCAGATCAGCATGAGCAGAACGATGAACCGCCGCAGTCGAAGCGCCATGGAGCCGACGGTAGCCGAAGCGGTACGGGCAGGCAAGGGGCGGCGTTCCCGGCAGGTGGTAGTCGATGCCGCGGTGGTACTACCACGGTGGTATTGAGGCGGTCCGCGTCGGCGGGCTCCAATGGCGACACATCAAGCGGCCCGCGATTCGACGTGCCGCGAGACGGCCCGGGCCGAGGCGCGGGAACACGGACGATTGCCAGAGGAGCACGGAACATGACGACCAGTACCCTGGACAAGCCGGCACAGGCCGACGCTGCGCACAGTCGCGCGGTGCGCGTGGCCTGCGACGTCGGCGGCACCTTCACCGACATCTGCATCTTGAACGAAGCCACCGGAAGGATGCACGTCGCGAAGGTCGCGACGACCGTCGATCCGATCGAGGGCGTGCTCGAAGGCATCGCCGCCGGCGGCGTCGATCTGAAGGACATGGTGTTGTTCTCGCACGGCACGACATTGGCGACCAATGCGCTGATCACGCGCAAGTTCCCGCCGGCCGTGATGATCAACACGAAGGGCTTCCGCGACGTGATCGAGATCCGGCGCGGTACCCGCAACGATCTGTGGGATACCTACGCGGAGATGGCGGGTCCGTACATCCGCCGCCGCGACCGGCTCACCGTGACCGAACGCATCGACTACGCCGGCAAGGTGGTCACGCCGCTCGACGAGGACGAAGCCCGCAAGCTCGCCGCGGTGATCAAGCGGCGCGGCGTGTCGACCGTCGCGATCTGCTTCGTCAACGCATTCGCGAACCCGGCCAACGAAGAACGGATGCGGCAGATCCTGCAGGAGGAACTGCCCGACGTCGCGATCTCGTGTTCGAGCGAGATCATGCCCGAGATCTTCGAACACGAACGGTTTTCGACGACGGTCGCCAACGCGATCCTGGCGCCCGTCGTCGGGTCGTACGGCAAGGGCCTGACCGAACGCATGGCGGCGGGCGGCTACAAGGAGGACGTGCTGCTGCTGCACTCCGGCGGCGGCGTGATGACGGCCAAGACGGCCGAGAAGTTCGCGGCGCGGCTGGCCGCATCCGGCATCGCCGCGGGTGCCATCGCCAGCCGCCACATCGCGCAGCTCGCCGGTTTCGAGAACTCCATCGGCTTCGACATGGGGGGCACCAGCACCGACGTGTCGCTGTGCGATCGCGGCAATCTGCGCGTGACCAAGGATTGGCACGTCGAGTACGGCTACCCGATCTGCTTCCCGAGCATCGAAGTGTTGACCATCGGTGCCGGCGGCGGATCGCTCGCGTGGCTCGACGAAGCGGGTTCGCTGCGCAACGGCCCGCAATCGGCCGGCTCCAACCCCGGCCCGGCCTGCTATGACCGTGGCGGTCGCAACCCGACCAACTGTGATGCCAACGTCGTGCTCGGGCGCCTGGGTGGACACCTGGCCGGCGGTGCGGTCAAGCTCGACAAGTCGCTGGCGGAAGAGGCGATCCGGCGCGGCGTGGCCGAGCCGCTCGGTCTTTCGCTGACAGAAGCCGCCACCGCGGTGATCCGCGTCGCCAATGCGAACATGGCCGACGCGATCCGGTTGATCTCCATTCGCCGTGGCTACGATCCGCGCGACTTCGCGCTGGTCGCGTTCGGTGGTGCCGGTCCGCTGCACGGCGCCGCGCTGGCGAAGGATCTGTCGATCCCGACCGTGCTGGTGCCGCCGAATCCCGGCGTGACGTCGGCGCTGGGTTGCCTCCTGGTCGACATCAAGCACGACATCTCGACGATGTTCCTCGGCAACGCGACCGAAGTGGATCCGGAGATCGTCGAGAAGACCTTCCAGTCGCTGGAAGCCGAAGGCCGTGAACGGCTCGACAACGAGGGCGTGCCCGAAGAGCGGATGCTGTTCCAGCGCTTCATCGACATGCGCTACCTCGGCCAGTGGCGTGCGCTCGCGGTGCCGGTCAGCGCACCGATCCGTTCCATCGAGGACGCCATCGCGATCTTCCACGAAGAGCATGGCCGCGAGCACAACTACAAACGCACGGATGCGCCGGTCGAGATCTACCGGCTGAGCGTGTCGGCCACGGGTCTGAGCCCGAAGGCCGAATTCGCGCGGCAGACGCCCAAGCCCTTCACCGCCGTGCCCGTCGGGCACCGGGACGTGGTGTTCGACGAATCGCCCGATCCGATCCGCACGCCGCTCTACAACCGCGACGAGTTGCCGGCCGGCACCGTCATCGAAGGACCCGCGGTGATCGATCAGCTCGATTCCACCACGGTGGTGCCGCCGGGCGTGAAGGCCGAAGTCGATCCGTGGCTGACCATCATCATGCGCATTCCGCTGGCCGAGTCCTGATGCGGGCCCGTCGAGCCACGCGCGCCCGCACCCATCCGTCGACATTCCGGAACAGGAGAATCCCATGAGCATCCCTAGCACCACCGGCAAGCTGGATCCCGTCACGTTCGAAGTGCTGAAGAACGCGTTCGTCAACATCGTCGACCAGATGGCCGAACAGATCTTCCGCACCTGCTACTCGTTCGTCATCTACTCGCGTGACTTCTCGTCCGCCATCTGCGATCCGCAGGGCAACACCGTGATGCAGGGCAGCGGCGACATCGCTGCCCACGTCGGCACGCTGCATTACACCGCGCAGGCGGTGATCAACAACTTCCCGGACGACATCCACCCGGGCGACGTGTTCGTCGTCAACGATGTCTACCAGGGCGGCACGCACTTCAACGACACGCGGATCGTGCGACCGATCTTCTACAAGGACACGCTGCTCGGCTTCGCGCAGGCCAACGGCCACTGGGCCGATGTCGGTGGCGCGGTGCCCGGTTCGTTCAACGTCAGCGCGATCGATCACATGGCCGAAGGCCTGCGGATCACGCCGGTGCGCGTGTTCAGCCAGGGCAAGTATCTGGCCGACGTCGCGCGGCTCATCGCCTCGAACACGCGGGCACCGGCGGACATCATCGGTGACCTGCAGTCCCCAGGCGAGCGGCCAACGTGCCGAGCGAAGTCATGCGGCTGGTCGAAGTGCACGGCCTCGAGACCATCAAGACCGCGTTCAACGAAGTGCAGGACTACGTGGAGACGCTGACGCGGCAACGGATCGCGAAGCTGCCGGACGGCGTCTGGGAAACCGAGGACTACATCGATGTCGACCCGGCAGCCGGCGAGGGCATGGTGCCGATCCGGATCAAGATGACCATCTCCGGCGACCGGGTGCACTACGACCTGTCGAAGTCGCATCCGAAGTCGATCTCGACATTCCTCAATTCGTGTTTCGGTGGTTCGTTCGCCGCGATCGTCGCCGGAACGAAGATGCAGTTCCCGGACATTCCGCTGAACTCCGGCTTCTATCGTGTCGTGACCGTGGACCTCGGGCCGAAGGGCAGCGTGGTCAATGCCGGCTGGCCGACCCCGGTGGCCGGCTTCTGCTCGGGGCCGTTCGAAAAGATCATGAACTCGATCTTCGAACTGTGGGCCGAGATCCTGCCGGAGCGCGCGATGGCGTGCACGTTCAATCTCGAATACCTGCTGATCGGCGGTCGCGACGGGCGGCACGAGGAACGGCCGTACTTCATGTGGTACGACTGGATGGTCGGTGGCTGGGGCGCTCGCAACGGCCGCGACGGCTGGGCGGCCAGCGGACCGGTGTTCGGTGTGCAGCTGGGTACGCAGCCGTTCGAAGGCCAGGAGCGGCTGTCGCCGGTGTTGACCACGGAACATGAGCTGCGCGTGGATTCCGGTGGCCCCGGCAAGTACCGCGGTGGCATGGGTGTGGAGAAAGGCGGCACGTTGACGCTGGCCGAACGCTCCGTCGTGTCGTACTGCTGCGATCGCGAGCGGTCCGTCACGTGGGGGCTCTGGGGCGGGTTGCCATCGATTCCCCATGGCGTCTGGGTCAATCCGGGCAAGTCCAATCAGCGCTATCTGGGCTCGTTGTTCTCCAGCGTGCCGATCGAGGCCGGCGACACGATCACGCGACCTTCCGCCGGCGGTGGCGGTCTCGGTGATCCGCTGGAACGCGACATCGACGCGGTCTGCGAGGACGTGACCGACGGCTACGTGTCGATCGCCCGCGCGTTGAAGGACTACGGTGTGGTCGTCCGCGAGATCGACGTCGACCTGGCGCAGTACGAAGTGGATGTCGCGGCGACGCAACGGGAGCGTCAGCGGATTCGCGGCGCGCGGCACGGTTGGCTGGCGGAGGACGCCGAGTCGGTGGCGGCCCGGTATCGCGCGGGCGAACTCGACATGCTCGACCTGATCCGCCAGTACGGCGTCATCGTCGACTGGGGCAGTGGCCAGTTGCTGCCGAAGACCACGGCGCAGTTCCGGGCGATGCTGCAGCGGCGTACCGCGCCCTATTGGGGGCAGGCGGCCGGCGAAGTCGGCGAAGCACCGACATTGCGCATCGCCGAAGCGGCGTGATGGCGCGCTCCGCGAAGGGACGGCTCCGATGACGGAAGCGGCGAAGCAGGAGGTGCTGGCGGCAGCGAAGAAACTGCTGGATGCGTTCGCCGCCAACGACCTCGACGGCTACTTCGGATCGTTCGCACCGGAGGCGACGTTCATCTTTCATTCGGTGGCAGAACCCTTGCGGTCGACGGCCGCATACCGTGCCGCCTGGGCCGAATGGGAAAAGGCCATCGATCTGCGCATCGTCGGGTGCACCTGTTTCGATCAGGACGTCCGCTTCCTCACGCCGGATGTCGCGCTGTACAGCCACTCGGTGCGCGTCGAGGCGAGCACGACGGCCGGCGTCGAGCAGCGCAAGGAACGCGAGACCGTCGTGTTCGTTCGTCAACCGGACGGCGGATGGCTCGCACTGCACGAACACCTTTCGAAGGATCCGAACCCGTGATCGCGTCGGTCGAGGCACGACCGGCCGGTCGACCATGCCGTGCCCGCCGCGGGGCCGGTTCCGCCCTGTACGTGTTGTTCCATCCCCACTAGGAGTGTCATCCATGGAT
>JAHCKV010000138.1 GCA_026125595.1 Burkholderiales bacterium
GGTCCGAAATACTGACTGCGTTTGACGTTGGCCTGCTGCCACTGCACGCGATCGACACGGCCGTCTTCCGCGATGCCGACCTTCTGAATGATCCAGACTTCCATCGAAGTTCCTCGTGATACTGCGGTTCGAGACGACCGCTCGAGTCGTGAGCATACATCCTGCGGGAGGCGTCATCTCGGGAGAGCGCTTGGTCCGGGTTGATGTGACGGATCGGCGTCCGTCATCGACGGCGTCGTCATGCGGCGTGATGGCGTGGTGGCGACGTCGCACGGGTCGCTGTCGATTTCGCGCGGCAGTGTCATCGAGGTCTCTGCCGGATCGGCGGGCGGTACGAGCGACAGGCTGCAATCGGTGGCATGACGCGAAGAGCGGGCGGACGACGATCGGTCATGCTGCAAAGAGAAAGGGCACCGCAGTTGCGGTGCCCTTCGGTTTCACGCCGCGGAGCTCAGCGGCAGCGAAGCAACTTACGCCGCGCGCAGTGCACGACCCCGACGATCGCCGAAGCGCCGTTCCGGGAACGAGATCGTACGCAGCGCGGAGCGCCGTTCGCATGCGCGCTTATCGTCGGCCGCGAACTCGGTCCGATCGACGGTCGAATAGGCGCGGAACGAGCTATGCAGCGCGAGGTGCAGCAGTTCCAGGCTGCGCTTCGTGGCCAGCATCACACGCATCTGCGCGCGCTCGGTGAGCGCGTGCCGTTTGACGATCTCGAGCGCGATCTTCGGGTGATCGTCATCGTACTTGGCGTGCTCGCGCATCCACTTGTATGTCTTGGCGTTCATGTCGACGCCCGGGCGACCGCGATACGCTTCGAAGCCATCGGCGACCTTGCGGGCAAGTTCACCGGTGACGCCTTCGATGGCGAAACTCGTCGCGGCGACGGCTTCGGCCAGCGAGCCCTTCGCATTTACGTACCACAGCCAATCGGTGAGGCATTGCACGTCGCGCAACACCGGCTTGTTGCCGTCGGCCAGTTCGAGCATCTCCTCGCGTGTCAGGCCGAAACCCTGTCCCATCCACAGCCAGTGCTCGGCGTGGGCCTTCTCGACGCGGATATTGTCGATCAGGAAAGAGCGGGAATATTCATCCTCGACCTTGATCAGCGCTTCGGCGAGAAATTTCGGGAATGCGTGGATGAACGGATAAACCTGCAGGATCCAGCCCTGCATTTCCGGCAACGTCAGTCGGCTGTTCGCCAGACCCTCGGCCCATTCGCTGTGCAGAAGCTGATTCCAATACGGCTCCGCATACGTGTGCAGTGAATCGACCCAGGCGGGGTGAGGCGAAATCTCGTACATCGAACCCATGCTGTCTCCTTCGGGATGGTGGCGTGCATCAACGTGCATCGAACGGGGCCGTGCCTCTGGCACGCAAAAAAGGGCCCAGAAGATCGGTGCGAACGTGAAACGGGCGTGACGGGAAACACCAATGCGCGCGTCGGTCGCGGTGAAAACTCTCTACCGCGCAGTATTTTTTCGTATGCGCATGCCCGGTCGCCGCAGGGCGAGGACAGTTTCCCCGGGGGCGGAGTGTAGGGGCCGTGTTCGTTCCAGATCAATCGATGAATCGGATCGAAACGGAATCTGAAGGGTAGTTTGATGGCATACACGGCATTCGCATGCGCCGACCTTGAGCATCAGACAAACTTTCGGCACCGTGAACGGGCATGGAAATCTATCGAACCGATAGATCCTCGCGATGCGGGTGGCGTCCGCGTCGAGAAAATCTACGAGGTCGACAGATTCAGACCAGAACGGCTTGCGGTCGTGGCGATTCGGCGGCCGGCGCGGGGAATGGTTGCGGTCTGCCCACCCCGTGGCCCTGGGCGTAGTCGACGCCGAGCACCTGCAGATGCGCGATGATGCGATCGTTGTCGACGAACTCGGCGATCGTGCGCATGCCCATGACGTGGCCGATGTTGTTGATGGCTTCGACCATGGCACGATCCACCGGATCATGGGCCATGTCCTTCACGAACGTGCCGTCGATCTTCAGGAAGTCGACCGGCAGATGCTTCAGATATGCGAACGACGACATGCCGGCGCCGAAATCATCGAGCGCGAACCGGCAGCCGAGGGACTTCAGTTCCGTCATGAAGTGGGCCGCCTTGTCGAGGTTGGCGATCGCGGCGGTCTCGGTGATCTCGAAGCAGATGTGTTCCGGTATGACGCCGGAACGCTCGAACTCTTGACGAACGAAGTCGAGGAACGAGTCGTCGCCGATGGACATCGCGGACAGATTGATCGCGCACAGATGCACCGCTTCGCGGGAGTTGCGCTGATTCGGTGATGCGAGCACCGCAAATGCCGTTCGGATCACCCAGCGATCGATGGCCGGCATCAGGTTGTAACGCTCCGCCGCCGGAATGAACGCCATGGGCGGGACCAGTTCTCCGCGTTCATCGATCATCCGGATCAGCACTTCACAGTGCCGGCCTTCCGACGTGCCGGTCCGGATGCCGACGATGTCCTGGGCGTACAGCGTGAGCCGATCCTCATCCAGCGCTTTCTGCAGGCGACCCACCCATTCCATTTCGCCGTGGCGCATCGACAGCTCGCTGTCGTCGGGATGGAAGACCTGGATCCGGTTGCGACCCTTGTCCTTCGCCATGTAGCACGCGGTGTCGGCGGCGCTGAGAATGTCCGCGACCGTGAACAGGTCGCCTTCGACATTGACCAGGCCGATGCTGACGCCGACGTTGAACGTGAGAGGGCCGGATGCGAAATGAAAGTCCGTGACGGTGGCTTTCAGCTTCTCGGCGATCCGCAGCGCGGCCGCGGGCGGACAGTTCTCGAGCAGCACGCCGAATTCGTCTCCGCCCAATCGGGCGAGCGTATCGCCTTCGCGCAGGCACCGCGTCAGCAGCGTGCTGATCTGCCGCAACAGCTGATCGCCGGCCGCGTGGCCCCGCGTGTCGTTGACGATCTTGAACTGGTCCAGATCGAGATACAGCAACGCGTGATGGCGTCCGGTCTGCGCGGCACTTTCCACGGCCAGATGAACGCGGCGCTCGAACTCGGTCCGGTTGATCAGGCCGGTCAATGCGTCGTGACTGGCCTGATATGACAACCGGGCGGCGTACTGGCGTTCGCGACTCACGTCGTGGACAACGAGCACGACGCCGGTCAGACGGCCGGTGCGGTCATGGATCGGAGCGGCGGAGGTCGCGATCGGAATCTCGGCACCGTCGTTGCGCACCAGCATCGTCGCGGCGCGGTTCTCGACGTCGCGTTCTTCGCGCAGCACGCGCTCCACCGGATTCGGAATCTGCTGGCGCGTCGATTCGTCCACCAGCCGGAAGATCGCCTGCAACGGCAATCCGCGCGCGTCGATCGAACTCCATCCGACCAGTTTCTCGGCCACCGGATTCAGATAGTCGATCCAGCCGTCCGCGTCCGTCGTGATCACGCCGTCACCGATGGACGCGAGCGTGACCTGCGCGCGCTCCTTCTCGCCGAACAGCTCGGCCTGTGCGAGCTTGTGATCGGTGATGTCGGTGATGGAGCCGGCCATGCGAACCGGATGTCCGTCGGCGGACCGCACCGACTCTCCGCGCAGCCGGAACCATCGGTGTTCGCCCGAGCGCACCGGCAGGCGCAGTTCGACATCGAACGGCGTGCCGGCTTCGAGGTGGTCCTGCAGCGCGCGCGACAGACCGGGGTACTCCGACGGATCCGGGTTCACGAACAGCGCCGCCAGCGGGTTCCAGCCTTCGTCGGTATCGGCGCCGATCATTTCCCGGAACCGCGGCGACGAATACCACTCGTTCGCCGGAATGTTCCAGTCCCAGATGCCGTCGTTGCTGCCGGTGACGGCCAGGCTGAAGCGTTCCTCGCTCAGCTTCAGCGCCCGCTCGAACGACTCGGTCCGGCGCAGCATCCGATGGGTCAGATAGGTGCCGATCGGTACCAGCACCAGCGCTGCCGAGATGATGGTGATCAGCAGGATCCGTTGCAGCAGCCGGGTCGCGTCGCCCAGGCGTTGCGTGAACCGGTCTTCCAGCGGCGTCAGTTTCGCATTCGTGTCGAGAATCCGGTCGAGCGTCGCCTGGATCTCGGCGTCCGACGCCGTGCCGGAGACGATCTGCCGGTGCAGTTCCTCACCGTACCGGACCAGGTCGGCCACGTAGCCGTCCCCCTCGGTCCAGATGGCGATGACGCTGGTGATCGGTGCGATGTGCTGGAACCGGCGGAACAGCTGGATCACCGCCGGAATGTCGTCCGGATGGGTACGACCTTCACGCAGTCCCTGATAGGCGATCTCGTAGTCGAACACCGGTTTCTGCATCTCGGTCCGCGACTTCCGGTCGCCGAGCGGCACGGCGATGGCTCGCCGGTAGCGGTCGAAGTCCGCTTCGTCGCGACTCTTCGCATAGCGCAGCAGATTGAAAACGGCTTCCTTCTGCCCTTTCGACCAGAGGCTTTCGCCTTCCGAATAGGCGCGGGCCGCGCCCAGCGTCGACATGCCTTCGATCGACAGCCAGACCAGCAGCGTCACGATGCCCAGGAACGGCCACAGGATCAGCAGCAGGCGCTGTCCGACCGGGAGCAGTTGGGCGAATCGTGAGGAGGGCGACATCGGAGAAAAACGGTAGTGGATCTTTCTGGAATCTCATGACTCGCTCTGGCGAGCCCGGGCTGCATTCTTCGGCGGTCCGCTCGCTCCGGCCCGCGACGCGATCCGTCGTGTCGGGTCCGGTCTGGTATCCACCCCTCGACAGCCAGCGGAGTCGCTCCCCGGGATGGCCGGAGCACGCCACTGCTGGGGTGTCCGAGCGCAACATGCATGCCACCGGGTAGGACATCGGCGCGCGGGGGTATCAGAGGGCGCTGACGAGAGTCCGGTGTGCCTGGCGCGTGCGTCGCGAGGTTCGAGTTGTCGTCCTGTCGGATCAGCAAATTGCGTTATCGATCAGGGCTCTTGGCGCGTATGCTGCAAGCGCTACGGTGGCGGGGTGACGGTGGATTTCCGGCTTTCCCGTCCGCCGTGCATCGTGCCGGAGCCGGATTGTCCGAGATCCGGTCGTTTTCACCATTGCGCGGCCGCTTGCCGTTGCTGCCGTCCCGCCGCAGGAGCCTGACGTACCGTGCCCACATCTCTGATTTCGCTGTCGTCTCGCCGGATGCTGACCGCAGCCGTGCTCGTGGCCGGATGGGCAGGGTCCGCCGATGCCCAGACGCTCGGCTGGGCCGGTGATCCCCTGCGGGATCCGCTGTGGCTCGGCTCTGCCTGGGTGCTGCCGGTTCCGATGATTTTGTCGCCGTGCTATCCGTTTGTCAGTTGCGCCGTCCTGCAGCGCGAGCGCGTCCTCGAACGCCGTCGTGAGCGGGCTCGTGCGCTGCGGGACGCGCCCGACGTGGTGTTCACGCCGCAGTTGCCGCTGCTGCGGCCGGGCAAATCCAACGACGCGCAGATCCGTGACGATTGGAAAGGCGCCGGCCAGGTTCGCGAAGAATTCGCGCGGTCCGGAGAAGAGCTGGAGCCGGAGTCCGGCCGCTGACGACGGCGCGTGTCGTTCAGGGCCGTGCCTGAGCAGGGCCCGGCCGCAGGCTGACCAGCAGCACGCCGGCGACCACCAGCGCCGCGCCGGCCACCTGCACGCCGCCGACATGTTCCCCCAGGAACAACGCACCGAGGATCAGCGTCACCACCGGGCCGATCGTGCCGACCAGCGCCGCATGATTGGCGCCCACGCGACGCAGTCCCTCCGACATGAACAATGCAGGCAGCACCGTCGCGAAGATCGCCATCGTGAGCGCCAGCGCGTAGACATCCATCGGCAGGCGCAGCGCGTCGAGCGGATGGGTCAGCGCGAACTGCGCGATGCTGACCACGCATGCAACCAGCATGGCCCAGGCGGTGAACTGCACGGCGCCGAAGCGGTGCACGACGCGACTCGATCCGAGCAGATAGATCGAGTAGACGAATGCGCTGCCGAAGATCAGTGCGCCGCCGAGCGCCATGCCGCGGCTGTCTGTCGCATGTTCCAGTTGCTCGACGAACACCAGCGCTATACCCGAGTAGCACAGTATCAGCGCGCCCATGTGGCGACGACGAATGCGTTCACGGAACCACCATGCCGACAGCAGCACGACGATCGTCGGGTACATGAACAGGATCAAACGTTCCAGTCCCGCCGTGACGTATTGCAGGCCGAGAAAATCGAGCCACGATGCGAGGTAGTAGCCGAGGAAACCGAGCACGGCGAGATTGCGCCAGTCGATAGCCGTGAGCGGCACCGTCGGGCGCGCCTGTCCGGGCCACAGTGCCATTGCGACGAAGAACGGTGCCGAGAACAGCATGCGCAGCGCGAGCAACGTTGCGGCGTCGACGCCGTGGGCGTAGGCCTTCTTAATCAGGATCGCCTTGATCGAAAAGCCGACCGCCGACAGGAACACCAGGACGGTACCGGTGATCGACGGTGCAACTCCGGCCCGGACATCGGACACGCGGCGGGTCGCCGTCAGCGACGCCGGCGCGCGGTGCTGCCGCCGAGCAGGGAACCGAGCACGCCGCGCACGATCTCGCGGCCCACGGCGGAGCCCACCGAACGGGCTGCGCTCTTTGCCGCCGCGTCGATCACGCCGGGGTGATGACCGCCCCGCGGTCCGGTCTTGCCGAACAGGATCTCACCGAGGCTGCCGAGCAGACCGCCATTGCTTGGCGCCGGCGGTGCGTTGGTCGACGATGCCGTCGACGCGGGTACGCCGGTGGCATCGACCTTCCGGTCCCGCAACCGTTCGTAGGCGGACTCGCGATCTGCCGCCTTCTCGTAGTGGCCGTAGATCGCCGATGCGCGGATCACGGCTTCGCGTTCGGCCGGCGTTGCCGGCCCGATGCGGCTCGCCGGCGGACAGATGAAGGCGCGTTCGACGATCTCCGGGCGGCCCTTCGCGTCGAGAAACGACACCAACGCCTCGCCGACACCCAGTTCGGTGATCACCGCCGCCGTGTCGAGTTCCGGATTCGTGCGCAGCGTTTCGGCGGCCGTCCTGACGGCCTTCTGGTCCCGCGGCGTGAATGCACGCAGCGCATGCTGCACACGATTGCCGAGCTGACCCAGCACGGTTTCCGGAACGTCGAGCGGATTCTGCGTGACGAAGTACACGCCTACGCCCTTCGACCGGATCAGCCGCACCACCTGCTCGATCTTCTCCACCAGGGCCGTAGGGGCATCGTTGAACAGCAGGTGCGCCTCGTCGAAGAAGAACACCAGCTTGGGGCGCTCCGGATCGCCGACTTCCGGCAACTGTTCGAACAGTTCCGACAGCAGCCACAGCAGGAACGTCGCGTAGATCTTCGGCGTATGCATCAATTTGTCGGCGGCGAGGATGTTGATCGCGCCGCGGCCGTCGCCGTCGGTCTGCATCAGATCGTCCAGGTTCAGGGCCGGCTCGCCGAACAGCCGGTCGCCGCCCTGCTGCTCCAGGGCCAGCAGGCCACGCTGGATGGCGCCGATGGAGGCGGCCGAGACGTTGCCGTAGCGGGTGGTGAATTCCTTGGCGTTCTCGCCCACGAACTGGATCATGGCCCGCAGGTCCTTCAGATCCAGCAGCAGCAGGCCGTTGTCGTCGGCGATCTTGAAGGTCATGGCCAGCACGCCGGCCTGGACCTCGTTCAGGTTCAGCACCCGGCCCAGCAGCAGCGGCCCCATCTCGGAGATGGTGGCCCGCAGGGGGTGACCCTGCTCGCCCCACACGTCCCAGAACGCCACGGGGGCGGCGGCGAAGCCCATGTCGCCCATGCCCAGCTGCTCGGCCCGGGTCTTGAGCTTGGGATTCCAGGCGCCGGCCTGGCACAGGCCGGACAGGTCGCCCTTCACGTCGGCCATGAACACGGG
>JAHCKV010000139.1 GCA_026125595.1 Burkholderiales bacterium
GCATGCACGTGCTCGGACTGGATGAACAAAGGCCAGCGCGGAAAGGTGTATGGCGCAGACAAGGCACCCCGGATGTCCGACAGTGGCCAGCGGGACAGAATTACCGTCATGCCGTGGTGTGCGACGAAATGATTCGGCGCGTGCAGCTGCAGACGGTGCAACCATCGCGCCTCGCTCTCGTGCAGTTCGCTCAGCAGCACCATGTCCTGCTGAGCGAAGAATGTCCCCCAGCGATCGAGCACCGTGTTCAACGGCACGCGTCGCGGCGCATCGCTGATCGGCGGCGGCGGCGAACCCGGCGGAATCCGCAGACCTTCGCACTCGACGCGATAGCTGAGCTCCGTGCCCAGGATGTTCTCCAGCTCGCGAAGGCAAGGCGCGAACAGATTCGCCACGACGACATCGACCGGGCGGACGACCCGAACATCGATGCTCTCGGTCTGCCGGTTTGCACCATTGCGGGCGAACGCTTTCAGTTCGAGCAGGTAGTCGGCCACCACCTGGTTGTGGCATTGCGCGGCCACGGCAGCCGCGACGAACGTGAAGCCAGCGCTGGCGCTCGTCGGCAGACTGCCGTCGGCCGCCGGCGAAACCACGGTCTCGGGACCCGCCACGGCAACGGACACCTTCGACGGCGTCACCGTCGAACCCCAGGCCGGCATGCACCAGGCGTGCAGCTCGCCGCGCCATTGCACGCTGACCACGCCGCTTTCGGCGTCGGTGGCCACGGCACTGATCAATGCTTCGGGATGGTCTGTCGGCAACACGACGCGGTACTCGACGACGCTCGGTTGCGCCACTTGCGAGACCGCGCGTCCTAGCTCCGGCGCCAACTGAAAGCTCGTCACGGTGAGTCGCGGCGGCGTGGTGTCGGCAACGCTCGGATTCACCCGCGCGGTGTTGCATCCCGTCAGCAGACCGGCTGCCGCAAGCAATCCCACGACGGCGGCGGCACATTTACACGACGCGCGATCGCGCATGACCGGATCTCCTGTGACCATCAGCGCGCTACGCGCCGACGTAACGGTGATCTACGTCTTCTTCCCGTGACGCTCCAACAACGCCGGCCAACTCTTCACGATCTCGTCCATCAAGCGGGCGAAAGCTTCATGCTCGGTGGAGCGTCGCCCTTCGTCGGCGGTATCCCGACTCGCCCACCAGCTCGACCGGGCTTCCTTCCTGGCGGTCACTTCGTAGGCCGAATAGACGTAACCCGTACGCGTATCCATCAGCAACGCCGAAGCGGTTGTCGTCACCGAGACTTTTCGGGATAGCGAGAAACCCAGCGATATCGCCGACATGCTGCGCGACGTATTGGTATCAAAGAAAATCGTGCCGTAGGTATACAGAAGAACCAGATCTGCCTGCAGACGGGCCGCGGCCTCGCGCAACTCCTTGTCCGACTCGAGTCGCGGAGGCAGCAACAGCCGATTGAGACTCACCAGGCCAGCGACCTGCGGCAACCGCGACAGCCGATCCAGCTCCGCCTGTTCTTCCGGTTCACGGGCCGTGATGACCGAGTAGCGTCCTGCGCCGGAGCCACCGCTTTGTTGAACGGTGTAGCTCGCGTAGTCCGGCGACTGGACATGCGCCACCGCGATGCTCACCGGGAACGTGGCGACCGGCTTCGCGGCGAATCCTTCCTGGATGCTCTGCGGGGCAAGCGCTTGAAGATCGGCTTTGTCGCCGGGCGGCAGATAAGTCGATACGCAGCCGGATAGCAAGAAGACGACGATGATCGGCAGCATCATGAAACGCTTCATGGACTCTCCTTCATCTTTCCTGATCCTCGCGAAGCCGCCGACCGCACGTTGGCCGCCATGCGGGCTCTTGCAATCCGGTCGATCAAATCATATGGCATGGGCTGGTCGAGCGGGAACTGCAGATTGCCTTTGTCACCGGCGTAGGGTGCCACGTCGGCCATCAGCCGGGCATCGCCGCTCACCGGCGGGTACAACCCGATGTGCCTCTTGAATGCACCGAAATGCACGACGACGCCGTCGAGAAAAAACGTCGGCATCCGGTAGCTGATGCGCTCTTCGGCGTCGGGGACCGCCTGCCGGATCGTCGCCCGGATCTTCTGCAGGATGCGTTGGACGTCCGGCGGGAACGCCGCGATGTAGTCGTCGATGGTGATCGGTGTCATCGACACGACCAGGTCTACCGCAACGGTCGGAAGAACTCGGTGATCTCTTTCGCCAGTGCTTCCGGCTGTTCCAGCGCGGCGAAGTGGCCGCCGTGCGGCATCACGGTCCAGCGCTGGATGTTGGTGAACATGCGCTCCGCGACGGACCGCGGCGGGGTCAGGATCTCGCTCGGGAACTGCACGTAGCCGGTGGGCACGGCCACGCCCTTATCCGGAATCGGCCAGCCGCCGTGCATGCGCGCGTAGTAGAACCAGAAGCTGGAGCCGATGGTTGCCGTGAGCCAGTAGAGCGTGATGTCGGCCAGCAGTTCGTCCTTGGTGAAAACCGATTCGACGTCGCCGTTGCAGTCGGACCACTTGCGGAATTTCTCGACGATCCACGCGGCGAGTCCAGCCGGCGAGTCGGTCAGCCCGAACGCCAGGGTCTGCGGCTTGGTGCCCTGGATCCACTGGTAGCCCATCTCTTCCTTGATCCAGTGGTTGAGCTGATCGATGAAGCGCCGCTCATCGTCGCTCGGATTCTCGAGGGCCTTCGGATCGCGCCGCACCGGCAGCAGGTTCAGATGGATGCCGATCAGTTTTTCCGGATGGGAGTGCCCCAGTCGCGCCGTGATGAACGACCCCACGTCGCCCCCCTGGGCGGCGAACGTCCGATAGCCCAGCACATCGGTCATCAGATCGGCGAAGCAATCGGCCATCTCTTCGGTCTTGAACCGCTTCTGACCGGGCGCGAACGACAAGCCGAATCCGGGCAGCGACGGCGCGACCACGGTGAACGCATCGGCCGGGTCACCGCCGAAACGGGCCGGATCGGTGAGCCGCGGAATGATGTCGACGAACTCGAACACCGAGCCGGGCCAGCCGTGGGACAGCAGCAGTGGCTGAGGGTTGGGACCTTTGCCCTGCACATGCAGGTAGTGCACGTCGATGCCGTGCACGGCGACCTTGAACTGCGCAAACGCGTTGAGCTTCGCTTCCTGTGCGCGCCAATCGAAATGATCGTGCCAGTACGTCACCAGCTCTCGCAGGTAACCGACATCGGTGCCGTAGGCCCACGGCTCGCCGGGTGTCGGATCGGGGAAGCGGGTGCGCGCCAGGCGCTCGCGCAGATCGACGAGTTGCGCTTCTGGAAAATTCAGCTGGAACGGAACGGGTGTCGCGGACATCGTCGGATCCTCCGGATGGGTCGCCGCATTCTGCGCAGCGGCGCACGGCATCGTCCAATTCGTTTGGATGATGCGATTGATCCGCGATCGCTATCGATCCAGCGCGTCCCGCACCGAGTAGCGCGCCATGAACTCGCGATCGATCCGGTCCTTGCGGCGCCAGATCCACTCGCCGCCCACCGTGAACGGTCCCCACGTGCCGATCGCCTGCCGGCCACCGGTGCCGATCAGGATCGGCGTGCGGGTCGGCGGCGTGAAGCGCTCCAGCGGCTTGGCCTCCAGCGCGAGCAACAGATTGCGGGCGAGCGCCGGACCTTGATGGATGGCGGAGGCCGCCGAACGGGGCTGCGCGGATCCGTTGATTGTCGCGACGTCGCCGGCCGCGAACACGTTGCCGTGCGACGTCGACTGCAGCCGGTCGTTCACCGCCAGAAATCCGGCGGCGTCCAGCGCCAGCGTGGTGTCGACCAACCAGCGTGGCGGCGCGGCGCCGGTCGCCCACACGACGCAATGGGCCGGCACGATGCCGCCGTTGTCGAGGCGCAGGCCGTCGGGGACCGAGCAATCGACGCGCACTCCGGTCAGCACCCCGATGCGCGCCGCCCGCAACGCGCGCATCAGCCGCGCGCGCACACCGGCCGGGTAGTCGGGAACGATCGTCGCGGTGCCGGTCACCAGCGTGAGATCACACGCCGCCGCCGTGCCGCCCAACGTCTGCAGCCGATGATGCATCGCGAGCGTCAACTCGACGCCGCCGGCGCCGCCGCCGGCAACGACGATACGCAACTGCTGCTTCTGCGCCTCTTCCACCAGCGCGTCCCACACCTGCAGAAAGGTCGGCACCGGCTTGACCATCACACCGTTGCGCGCGCGCGCCGCTTCGGCGTCGACCGGCGGCGTGGATCCCATGTTCAGCGACAGGATGTCGTAGTCGAGCATCTCGCCGTCGATCGTGTGGATCTGCTTCTGATCCGCGTCGATGCCGACGGCCCACGTCCGAAGAAATCGCGCGGAGGCGTAGCGCGCCAACGGCGTGACGGCGATGTGCGCTTCGCGCCATTCACGCAGACCGGCCACCAGCCCGGGCAACATGCCGGCGTACGGCGTGTCGTCCTCGGGGCTGACGAGGATCACCTCGACACTGCGCGGCGCCTCCCGCCAGAAGGTGCGCAGGACTTCCATGTGCGCGTGACCGGCACCGACGAGAACCAACCGCTTCATGCGGATCGACTACGGCGAATGACGGCCGCGCTCCGGCATGCGGATGCGGGCCGTGAAAGGCGACCGAAGAACAAGACGGGCTCCGGAGATGGAATCGGGATGATCTGGACGAAGCTGCGCCAGTCTACCCGACGCCGCCGCAGAAAATGACAACGCCCCGCGGCGAGGCGGGGCGTTGCGGGACGTTTCGAAGCGATCGGGCGTTCAGTCGCGGCTGTCGGGCGCCTTGATGACCTGCGCCCGGTGCGCGAGCGGATCGGTCTGCTCGCACGTCGGTCGCGCGCCGGAGTATGCGACGCGATCGGCCGTCGAGACGACCGTGGCGAGATAGCGGTTCTGCAGCGCATACGCCTCCTGTTCCCGCTGATACCAGCGCTCGCAGACGACGGCCGCCGCGAGTTCGTGACTCACGTCCTGCAGGTAGTGGACGATCTCGTGCAACAGGATGGAGCGGTGGAACAGATTGGTTTCGGGCCGCAGATCTTCGGCCATCAGGATGCCGCGCTCGGACTCGTACACCGCCGATACGCCGCAGCGGGCGGCGCTGCTGCCACAGGCGCGCCGTTCGAGATCCGCCCGCGGAATGCGGGTCACCATGGGCATGGCTTCGGGCGGCCGGTACTTCGACAGGTGCACGGCGGTCTTGACCAACTGCCGGGTCAACTCGGCGAGGTCGTCGACCGGGGCGGTGTCGCGGGGATTGTCGTACGGGGAAGGAACGCCTTCTTCTTCGACGTAGAAGCCGAAGCCGCGATTCTTGCGCGGCTCGCCCGCCTGGACATGGATCGAGGCCGCGAACATCGCGACGGCGCTGAGTGCGAGGGCAAGACGGGGGACTGCGTTCACGGCATACGCTCCTTGTCCCCTCCCGGTCATGTTCTGTGATGCGGACTGCAGTCTTCCGAGAAAGCCGGACTGCCGTTCCGCCGATCCGGGCGGGCGTCCGGCTATCGTTGCCGGACTGCTTCGCCGCGGGCACTGCCGCCGGGCGGGGGATCGCACCAACCGATGCACCGTTCCGACGTCCATCCAACCGCCGGCGCACCAACTCGGCACACGGCGAGACTACTGCAACCCGTTCCGGACAGACACCGGTAAAACCTCCCCGTTCACTGTCCACTTGTTCCGGATGCGCGCCACGGGGCCAATGCAACGGGCGACGCCACCGCCGGATCGGTACGCAGGATCCCTGCCAGCCCCGTCACCCCGCCAGGAAAGGCTGCAGGTCCTGCAGCAACCGCTCGGGCGCTTCTTCCGGAATGAAATGGCCGCAGGGCAACGGATGGCCCCGCAGATCGGTCGCCTTGTCGCGCCAGGTGCCGAGGACATCGAAGATCGCGTGCATCTTGCCGAGTTCCCCCCAGATCGCCAGCGTCGGGCAGGTGACCCGACGCTCCAGGTCGGCCGCGTCGTCGGCGAAATCGGTCGTCGCGGCATGCCGGTAGTCCTCCAGACCGGCGCGGATGCTGCCGGGGATCTGGAAGACCCGCAGGTATTCCTGGAACGCGGCTTCGTCGATCGCACCGGGGATCGCAGTCAGCCCCCGGAACATGAACCGCAGGAACGGCTCCGCCGAGTTGGCGATCATGATCTCCGGCAGATCCGGCACCTGGAAGAAGAACCAGTGCCAGTAAGTGGCCGCCAACTCGCGACCGGTGTCGCGGAACATCGTGTGGGTCGGCACGATGTCGAGCAGACACAGCCGGGTGACGGCGTCGGGCTGGTCGAGGGCCAGCCGGTGCGACACGCGGGCGCCGCGATCGTGGCCGACGACCGCATAGCGCTCGTGCCCGAGCGCGACCATCAGCGCGTGGATGTCGCGGGCCATGGTTTTCTTGTCGTAGCCGTCGCGCGGCTTGTCGGAATCGCCGTAGCCGCGCAGGTCCGGGCAGACGACGGTGTGACTGCGGGCCAGCGTCGGCGCGACCTTGCGCCACATGACCCCGCTTTGCGGATAGCCATGCAGCAGCACCACCGGCGTGCCGGCGCCGCCGGTCCAGGTATGCAGACGCGTGCCGTTGGCACGGACATATCGGGGCTCGAAGCCCGGCATCAGACTCATCGGAACACTCCCTGGATTGACGGTTGCGGAGGACTGCCGGTCGCGCTGCGCGAGCCGCAGAACGCCACGCCGGACGCGCTCACCGCTGCTGTTCGAGCCAGGCCGCGAGCCGGCGCATGCCCTCGGCCAGCACCGGAATCGGTTTCGGATACGAGAACCGCACATGCCGCGACGCCTGGTGCGATCCGAAATCGATGCCCGGCGCGATGGCGACGCCGGCTTCTTCGAGGATCCGGTGGCAGAAGCCGTAGGTGTCGTCGGTGAAGCGCGACGCATCGGCGTAGATGTAGAACGCCCCCTGGGGCTGGACCGGGATGCCGAATCCCAGCGCCTGCAGTTGCGGCAGCAGGTAGTCGCGCTGGGCCTTGAAGGCATCGCGCCGCTGCTCGTGGATCGCGACGGCCTCCGGCGAGAACGCCGCGAGCGCCGCCTGCTGCGCGATGTCGGACGCCGAGATGAACAGGTTCTGCGCGAGCTTCTCGACCTCGCCCATGTAGGCCTCGGGCCCGACCATCCAGCCGAGACGCCAACCGGTCATGCCGAAATACTTGGAAAAGCTGTTGATGACGAACACGTCGTCGGCGAACTCAAGCACGGTCCGGTCGCGCTCGGCATAGGTGAGGCCGTGATAGATCTCGTCGACGATCAGCGTGCCGCCCCGGGCCTGCACCACCGCATGGATGCGACGCAATTCGTCGAAGTCGATCAGCGTGCCGGTGGGGTTCGACGGCGTCGCGAGCATCACGGCCCGGGTCCGCGAACGCCAGTGCCGCTCGACCAGTTCGGCCGTCAGTTGATACGCCGTGTCCGGTCCCACCGGGATGCCGATCGTCTCGCCTTCCATCGCTCGCACGAAATTGCGATTGCACGGATAGGCCGGATCGGCGATCAGCACCTCGGAACCCGGATCGAGCAGCACGCCCATGGTCATCAGCAGCGCCCCCGACGAGCCCGGCATCACGCCGATGCGGCTGGCCGGCACCGTGACACCGTAGCGGGTCTGATACCAGTTCGCGATCGCTTCGCGCAAGGCCGCGATGCCGAGCCCCGGCGTGTAGCGCACGTGACCGGAACGGATCGCCTGGATACCGGCGGCGGCGATCGGTTCGGCGACCGGCGCATCGGGCTCGCCGATCACCAGATTGACGATGCTGCGGCCCTGCGCTTCGAGCGCTTTGGCACGGGTCACCAGCACGACGACGTGGAACGGCTGGATATCCGCCATGCGGGCAGCAACGGCGGG
>JAHCKV010000014.1 GCA_026125595.1 Burkholderiales bacterium
GCCGGAGTTCTCGCTCGAGTATCAGTGCCATGGACTGACCGAACGGCCGTGGTATCGCGTGGAGATCACCCCGTTGCACAGCGCCGTCGCCGGCGGCGCCATGGTCATGCACATCGACATCAGCGAACGCAAACGCACCGAGTTCGCGATGCGTCAAACCACGGAACTGCTGCACGCCGTCGTGGACGGCACGCCCGATGCGATCTTCATCAAGGATCTGAAGGGACGCTATCTGCTGTTGAATGAAGCCGCTGCGCGCTTCGTTGGGCGTTCAGTCGAAACGGTGATCGGCGTGGACGACCACGCATTGTTCAGCCCTGCCGATGCAAGCACCGTCATCCAGGGCGATCGACGCGTGATGGAAAGCGGCAAAGTGCTGACCACCGAGGAAGTGCTGACCAGCGTCGGCGTCACGCGCACGTATCTCGCCACCAAGGCCCCGTATCGCGACGAGCGCGGCCAAGTGATCGGCGTGCTGGGGATCTCGCGCGACATCACCGACCGTAAGCAAGCTGAACTCGAACGCGACCGGGAACGGCAACTCCTCAGGACCGTGATCGACGCCGTTCCCGACGTCGTATACACAATGGATGCCGTCGGGCATTTCCAGATCGGCAATTCGGCTGCGTTGCCATTGTGTGGTGTCGCGAGCGAACCCGAACTGGCGGGCAAGACCGTGTTCGATATTTTTCCCGCGGCCGTCGCCGAGGGCTTCCATGCGGACGACTGTCGTGTGCTGGCCGGGAAGCCCGTGTGGAATCGGGAGGAACGAGGCCCCGACGTAATGGGCGAGCCGACCTGGTATCTGACGACCAAAGTGCCGCTCCGGGACGGCAAAGGCGAGATCGTCGGATTGGTCAGTATCAGCCGCGACGTCACCGTGCAGAAGCGAGCCCAGGAGGAAGCACGGCGGACGGCCGAGCAGCTCAGTACGACGCTGGCGAGTCTGACCGACGGTTTCTACACACTGGATCGCGATTGGCGCTTCACGTATCTGAACCCCGAAGCCAAGCGCCTGCTGCGCCTGTCGTCGGACGCGCTGAACAAACAGACCGTCTGGGACATTTTCCCGCACCTCCGTGAGTCGGCATTCGGCGCCGCGTTGCAGCGCGCGATGGCGGGCGAAACGATGGTGCAGGTAACCGACTACTACCGTCCGCTCGAGGGTTGGTTCGACATTCGGCTGTTCCCTTCGGCTCAAGGCGTGGCGGTGTATCTCCGCGATGTCACGGAACAGCGGAAGCTGGCGCTGGCGCTGGAGCGGGAGCGCACGCGTCTGGTGGCCGCCCAGGCCCTCGCGCGGTCGGGCGACTGGTCCACAGACGCGTTGACCGGCGTCAGCGAATGGTCGGATGAAACCTATCGGATCTTCGGAACGGACCGCAGTCGTTTCGAACCGACCTATGCCGGATTCCTTGCGCTCGTACACCCGGACGACAGAGAGACGGTCGCCGCGGCTTTTGCCAACTCCCTGGAGCAAGACGGCACGAACGTGCTGGAGCATCGGCTGCTGCTTTCGGGCGGGGTTGTCAAATTCGTCGAAGAGCGATGGCAGGTGACCCGAGACGACAAGGGCGTGCCGATTCGCTCCTTCGGAACCTGCCAGGACATCACCGAACGCAAACACACGGAAAACGTCCTGCGCCAGAATCAAGCGGTGCTCAACATGGCGGGCCGCCTGGCACGGATGGGCGCGTGGTCCGTCGACGTACCGGACGGGACTGTGGTCTGGTCCGACGAAGTCTGTGCCATTCATGACATGCCGTCCGGCACGGTGCCTACCGTCGACGAAGCGTTGTCGTATTACCCACCTGAATGGATCGGTCTGCTTCGGCACGCGGCCGAAGCTTGCGCCGAGTCGGGTACGCCGTTCGATCTGGAAGCCGAGATCATCACGGCACGGGGTCGGCGCGTCTGGGTCCGCACGATCGGCGAAGCGTTTCGAGATGCCTCAGGCGTCATCCGCCGCATCCAGGGCGCCTTCCAGGACTTGTCGGAACGCAAGCAGGCCGAACTGGAAACACGGAAACTGGCCGACCGGCTGACCAGCACGCTGGAAAGCCTCACGGATGCGTTCTACACCGTCGATCACGAATGGCGCTTTACCTATGTGAACGCGGCAGCCGAGCGCATGCTGAATCGGCAGCGCGAAGACCTGCTGGGCAGCATCTTGTGGGAAGAATTTCCGCTCCTGCGCACGTCCCCCTTTGCGGAAGAGTACTACCGGGCAGTCAGAGAAAAGCGCCCGATCTCGATCGAGGCCTACTTTCCGCCGCAGGACGTGTGGTTGCACGTCAACGCTTACCCCGCCGAAGACAGCCTTGCCGTCTACGTGCGCGATATCACCGAACGCAAGCGAGATCAGGAAGCACTGCTCAAGCTGAACCTCGAACTGGAGGCGAGGGTGCAGGCGCGTACGGCGGAATTGAATCTCGCGCGCGAAGAGGCGGAACTGGCGAACCGGGCGAAATCGGGCTTTCTCGCGGCGATGAGCCACGAAATCCGGACACCGATGAACGGTGTGATCGGCATGGTCGACGTGCTGCACCAGACCAGTCTCAAGGGCTATCAGGTCGAGATGGTCGATCTGATACGCGAATCGGCTTTCTCGTTGCTCAAGATCATCGACGACATCCTGGATTTTTCGAAGATCGAGGCTGGCAGGCTGACCATCGATACGGAGCCCATGCGCTTGGCGGAAACGGTCGAGAAAGTCTGCGCGATGCTCGATCACATGGCGGTCAAAGGCGGGGTGCGGATGACGGCATTCGTCGATCCCGCGATCCCGCGGATGCTCGTCGGAGACCCGACACGTCTGCGTCAGGTACTGGTCAATCTCGTTGCGAATGCCATCAAGTTCTCCAGCGGGCTGGAACGACCGGGGTGCGTGTCCGTGCGCGCGCTGCTGGTTCAGGAAAGCGCCGACGGCGCGACCGTCGATCTGGATGTCTCCGACAATGGCATCGGCATGGACAACGCGACGCTGGGGAGGTTGTTCACACCGTTCTCGCAGGCTGACGCGTCGACCACCCGGCGTTTCGGTGGCACCGGTCTCGGACTCGCCATCTCCAGCATGCTGGTGCACCTGATGGACGGCGCGATCACGGTTCGCAGCGAGCCCGATCGCGGTTCCACGTTCAATGTCCGTCTTCGGTTGGCGATTGCCGAGGATCAAGGCGTGGATGATCCGGCGGTTGCGATGGTCAAGGGGTTGCGATGCAGAATCATCGGTGCCGAGATGCCCTTGGCCGGAGACCTCGATGCCTATCTCAACCACGCTGGCGCGATCGTAGAACGTTTTTCGGATCTCTCGGCGGCGGCGGCAGCGGAATCGTCCCCAGGACTGTGTATCTGGCTTGTCCTGCCGGATCAGTCGATCGAGAGCCTGGATCATCTGCGTGCTCTGGCACCCGATGCACCCGACGTCCAGACACGGTTTGTCGTGTTCGATCACGGTTCGAGGCGCCGGCCTCGGGTCGAATCCCCAGACGTCGTCACCATCGACGCCGATTCGCTGTTCCGCCGTATGTTCTTCCGGGCGCTGGCCCTGGCGTCGGGTCGGATGCAGGAAGGGACCGAGCAGGAGGACAGCCTCGAAACGTACCCGGTCAAGCTGGAGCGTCAAGAAGCCAGGCAGATGGGGCGGTTGATCTTGGTGGCCGAGGACAACGAGACCAACCAGAAAGTCATTCTGCGGCAGCTGGGATTGATCGGCTATGCCGCGGAGTTCGCCGCGAACGGACGCGAAGCGCTCGAGCGTTGGCGTTCAGGGGATTTCGCGTTGTTGATAACCGATCTGCATATGCCGCAGATGGATGGCTATGCGCTGGCGTCGACGATCCGCGCAGAGGAACGCCCTGGCCACCGGATTCCGATCATCGCGCTCACGGCAAACGCGCTGCGCGATGAAGAACTGCGATGCCGTGCCGCAGGGATGGATGCCTACCTGACGAAGCCTGTCCGACTGCCGCATCTCAAAGGCACCATGGAAGAACTGTTGGGCGTGGGCTCGGCGGCCGGAGGGCATGAGCACGAAGGACGATCGGCAAAGGCGCCGCCCGTGGATTTGAGTGTGCTTCGTTCGCTGGTGGGGGACGATCCCGCGGTGATCGACGAGATCCTGCAGGCTTTCCGCGTCAGTTCCCGCCAATCGAGTACCGAGTTGACGCACGGGATGGCCTCCGGCAAGGCGATGATGGTGGCCGATGCTGCGCATAGGCTGAAGTCCGGCGCTCGCTCGATTGGCGCGCGCAGGCTCGGCGAGCTTTGCGCCGCGATCGAGGAAGCGGCGGAGGTCGGCGCCGAGGGATTGCCGAACTTGCTGACGCAGTTCGAGAGCGAGCTGGACGCTGTGCATCGTTTCCTCGATTCGAGGTAGATCGGCGTGAGCACGACGGACAAGACGTTGGAACTCCATGCGCTCTGACGAAAACCCTTCGAGCGGGCGAGCCGCCGAGCACCGGCACACGCATCTGGCGGCCATCGTCGAGTCGTCGCTCGACGCCATCGTCGGCAAGGATCTCGACGGCATCGTCACCAGTTGGAATCGCAGCGCCGAGCGGATCTTCGGCTATAGCGCCGACGAGATGATCGGCAAGCCCGTTCGACTGCTCATCCCCGCGGATCGCCAGGACGAGGAAGATCGCATCCTGGCGAAGCTGCGCCGCGGCGAGAGCGTCGAGCAGCTGGAAACGCTGCGTCTCACGCGGGACGGACGCCTCATCGATGTCTCCGTGACGGTGTCGCCCATCCGTGATCAGCATGGCGGCGTCGTGGGCGCATCGAAGATCGCCCGCGACATGACGGCCCTCCGTCAGCACGAGCGCGAGATCGAGCGCATGGCGCGTCTCTACGATGCGTTGAGCCAGGTGAATCAGGCCATCGTCTGGACGACGGATCGCCACACGCTGTTCGGCAAGGTCTGCCACGTGCTGGTGGAGCGGGGCGGTCTGCGCATGGCCTGGATCGGCTGGAGAGATTCGAGCGGCCAGTGCTTGTTGCCGATGGCGCAGTTCGGGGACGAACAGGGGTATCTGCAACGGATCGGAGTCCGCGTCGACGAACAACCCGAAGGACAAGGTCCGTCGGGCGTCAGCTTCCGTTCCGGGCGGCCGGATGTCTGCAACGACATGCACACCGACCCCCGCATGGCCCCCTGGCGCGCCGCGGCGGGGGCGGCCGGGTTCCACGCAGCGGCCTCGTTTCCGCTGCGGCTCGGCGGCGAAGTCTGCGGCGTGCTAAGCGTGCTGGCCGATCGGCCCGGCTTCTTTCAGGACAAGGAGATGGCGCTGCTGGTCGAGGCCGCCGCGGACGTCTCGTTTGCGTTGGACAACTTCGCGCGAGAAGCGGCCCGCGGCGAGGCCGATCAAGCCTTGCGTGAAGAAATGCTGTTCTCGCAGACGATGCTCGACAGCATGCCGGGCGTGGTCTACTTCTACGATCTCCGGGGCCGCTTCCTGCGCTGGAATCGCAACTTCGAAGTCGTCACCGGACGCAGCGCTGCAGAGATCGTCACCATGCACCCGCGGGATTTTTTCCGGAGCGCCGATCAACCGCTGCTGGAGCAGCGCATCGCCGAGGTCTTCGAAACCGGCGAGGCTACCGTCGAGGCCGACTTCCTGGTCGCCGATGGCGGCACCCGGCCGTACTTCTTCACCGGAAGGCGGGTGCAGTTCCGCAACCAATTGTGCCTGGTGGGGGTCGGTATCGATATCAGCGAGCGCAAGCGGGCCGAGGCTGCCCTCAGCGAGAGTCGGGCGCATCTGGTGGATGCGCAGCGCATTGCCGGCATCGGCAGTTGGACGCTGGATCTGCGCTCCGGCGCGTTGACCTGGTCGGACCAGGTCTACGAGATCTTCGGCGTCGACCGGTCGAACGTCAGCAGCAGTTTCGAGGCTTTCATCAGCTTCGTGCACCCGGATGATCGCGCGCGACTGCGAGCAGCGCAGGAAGCGGCGTTGGCCGGCGAAGCGCCGCTCGACATCGAGCATCGCATCGTGCTGGCCGACGGCAGCGAAAAGGTCGTGCACGAGCTGGCGGCGTTGAAGTACGACGCGAGCGGTCACGCGGTCTCGCTGGAAGGCACGGTCCACGACATCACCGTGCGTGTGCGCCTGCAGGCGGAGCGAGAACAGCGCCACCGTGCCGAAACGGCCGACCGCTTGAAGTCGGCATTCCTGGCCACGATGTCGCACGAGCTGCGAACGCCGCTGAACTCCATCATCGGTTTCACCGGCATTCTTCTGCGCGGCCTCGCCGGACCCCTGAACCCTGAACAGAACAAGCAACTGGGCATGGTGCAGGCCAGCGCTCGCCATCTGCTGGCGCTGGTGAACGATGTGCTCGACATCTCGAAGATCGAGGCTGGCCAGCTGGTCGTGGCACGCGCGCCGTTCGATCCGCGGCAATCGCTGCAGAAGGTGGCCGAACTGGTGGCGACGCAGGCGCATGCGAAAGGCCTGACGCTGCGTGTGTGCGTTTCGTCGGAGATCGGGCAGGCGATCGGTGATGCCAGGCGCTTCGAGCAGGTGCTGCTGAACCTGCTGAGCAACGCCATCAAGTTCACCGATACCGGCGAGGTCTCGCTGACGGCGGAAATGAAGCCCGACGGGACAGGTTTCCGGGTGGTTGTCGCCGACACCGGCATCGGCATTCGCCGACAGGACCAGGATGAACTGTTTCAGCCGTTCCGTCAGGTCGATTCGGGGCTGTCGCGCAGCCACGAAGGCACCGGCCTCGGTCTGGCCATCTGCCGTCGCCTGGTCGAACTGATGGGCGGCGACATCAGTGTTGAAAGCGAATTCGGACGCGGCAGTCGATTCACGGTGATACTGCCCCTGGACGCCACGGGGGGGCCATGAAATCCAGAATCCTGCTGATCGAAGACAACCCGCAGAACAGCTATATGACCTGCTTCCTGTTGGAGCATCGTGGGTATGAAGTCACCGTCGCGCAAACCGGTCCCGAAGGACTGGCTCTGGCCGCGACACTGCTGCCCGATCTGATCCTGCTGGACATCCAGTTGCCGGGCATGGACGGGCACACGGTTGCGCGACGCCTCAAGGCCGACCCGCAGTTGCGTGGTGTTCCGGTGATCGCGGTGACCTCCTATGCGATGCAAGGCGACCGCGAGAAGTGCGTGGAGGCAGGCGCCGAGGGCTACATCGAAAAGCCCATCGACCCCGACACCTTCGTCGACGAAGTCGAGCGATTCTTGCGCCAGGCGCTTCCGCCGGGTTTCCCGGGCAAAGCCCCATGACGCGGACGCTGATCGTCGATGACAACGCGCAGAATCGCTACATGCTCCGCATGCTGCTGGAGGCGGAAGGTTTTGTCGTGGAAGAGGCCCAGCACGGGGGCGAAGCGCTGCTGAAAGCGCGGCAAGCGCCCCCCGATCTGGTGGTGTCCGACCTGCTGATGCCGGTGATGGACGGCTACACGCTGTTGCGGAACTGGAAGAGCGACCCGCGACTGGCGGCCATCCCGTTCGTCGTCTATACCGCCACCTACGTCGAGCCCGACGATGAGCGTCTCGCGCGCGAGATGGGTGCGGATGCCTTTCTGGTGAAGCCGGCCGAGCCGGAGGCGATGCTCGCTTGCGTGCGCGAGGTGCTGGGTCGAGCGCGACGCGGTACCGCGTCCCCGGCAGTGGCACCGACGCTGGACGAGCAAGGCCTGCTGGCCCGACACAACGAGGTGTTGGTGCGCAAGCTGGAAAAACGGACGCAGCAGCTGGAACAGGGCTACCTCGAATTGCAGGAGAGCGAGGAGCGATTCCGCGCCACGTTCGAACAGGCAGCGGTCGGGATCGCCCACGTTGGTCTCGATGGGCGTTTCCTGCGTGTGAACGACAAACTGTGCGAGATCACGGGATACCCGCGCGAGGAGTTGCTGGAGCTGGACTTCGCGGCACTGACGATGCCCGACGATCTGCCGGCCAGTGACGAGGCGCGCCTCGACATGCTGGCCGGTGCCGTGGACCAATACGCCATCGAGAAACGATACCTTCGCAAGGACGGTAAGGCGGTATGGGTCAACCTCGTGTCGACACTGCTGCGCGGTGCGGCCGACGAGCCTCGCTACTTCATCTCCGTCATCATCGACATCAGCGAGCGCAAGTTGCTGGAACAGCAGTTCCAGCAGGCGCAGAAACTCGAGTCCGTGGGTCAATTGACCGGCGGCATCGCCCATGATTTCAACAATCTGCTGACAGTCATCATCGGCAATGCCGAGTTTCTGGTGGAAGAACTGGCAGCCGACGAAAGCCTGTGCTCCCTGGCCGAAATGATTCGCACTGCCGCCAAGCGCGGCGCCGATCTGACCCAGCGCCTGCTCGCTTTCGCCCGTCGCCAGGCGCTGGAACCGCGGGTGGTGGACGTGAACGCGCTGCTGGTGGACATGGATCGCATGTTGCGGCGCATGCTGCCCGAGAACATTCAGATCAGTCTGGTGAACTTCGAAGGGCTGTGGCCAGCCGTCGTGGATGCGGCACAACTCGAAGCCGCTGTGTTGAACCTGGCGATCAACGCGCGCGACGCCATGCCCGAGGGGGGGCGACTCACGGTCGAGACGGGCAACGTGACCATCGAGCAAGGCGCCGGCGCACTGCAGGCTGATCTGAGCCCGGGCGCCTATGTGATGATCGCCGTGTCCGATACCGGTACCGGCATCGAGCCGGCGATCCTGCCGCGCCTGTTCGACCCTTTCTTCACCACCAAGCCGGTGGGCAAGGGCACCGGGTTGGGATTGAGCATGGTGTACGGCTTCGCCAAGCAGTCCCGGGGGCACGTCAAGATCTACTCCGAACTGGGGCAAGGCACGACCGTCAGACTCTATCTGCCTCGCGCGACGGATCGGGAAATGAACGCCGATACGGACTCGCAACCCGGCGTCGTCGAACTGCACGGAGGGGAGTGCATCCTGCTGGTCGAGGACGACGAGCTGGTGCGCCGTTTCGCCGAGCGCCAGTTGACCGATCTGGGCTATCGGGTCGTCTGTGCGGCAAACGGCGCCGAGGCGATGAACATCGTCAGAGCCCTGTCGGATATCGATCTGCTGTTGACCGATGTCATCATGCCGGGCGGTTGGAATGGTCCGCAGTTGGTGGAGGCGGCGCGAACAGTCCTGCCCGGCTTGAAGGTGCTGTTCTCTTCCGGTTATGCCAACGAAGCTCTGGTGCATGGTGGGCACCTCGACCCGGGCGTGAACCTGCTGAGCAAGCCCTATGGCCGTCGGGAACTGGCCAGCAAGGTGAGAATGGTGCTCGGCGAACCGGCGGTCGCGGCTCGCCCATCGCCGCGCCGGAACCGGTTGCTGGTGCTCGACGATGATCCCATGGTCGCCAAGGTGCTGTGCATCGCGGCAGAGCGACTGGGCTTCGAGGTCGAGATGACCTCGGATGTAGCAGCGTTTCTGAAGCGTGTGACGGATGGGGCGCCCAGCCACGTGGCCATCGATCTGGCCATGCCGGGCACGGCTGGGGTGCTCGTCCTCGATCAACTGGCCGAGGCAGGCTGTGGCGCGAGCGTCATCATCGCCAGCGGCGCGGACGCCATTCAGATCAATGCGGCCCTGGCCCGTGCGCGCGCGAAGGGGCTGCGGACGGCCGGCGCGTTGACGAAGCCCTTCACGATGGATGCGCTGCGAGCGTTGTTGAACGACTGAGTTGCGCCGGACGAGAGCGAGTTGGCGCGATCCGTCAGCCATCGGCGGGCGGCATCGAATCCGTGCTGTGAATTCAACGCGCAGTGAGTTGCAGCTTGTGTTCGATCTCGCTACTGTAGTCGCGCGTCTCCGAAGGATGTGCGTCACGGGCGCAAAGCGTTCGCAGCAGTGGTCCGGAGGGATTCCGATGCGAGTTCGTGACGTTGTCGACGATGCCCGGGGGGTGCGAGGTGCGCCCGGGAAGCGTGGATATCGGCGCTGCAGCGCAATGACATCGAGATCATCGATGTGCGGCGCCGAGCCGGCCCGGGTTGCGTGGGTTTCCTCGGCTGCGCGGGACTGAAACGCCCCGCGGATCCACGAGAGCGCCATCGCATGCATCCGTCCGACATGGGCAAACCGATCGAACAGCGCACCGGCGAGCCGATCGCCCGGGCGTCCGGACCGGACCACACCGGAAACGATCAGGAGATCCGGCCGAGCATCTTGGTGGTCGACGATGACGCGTTCATGCTGGGCATGCAGTCGCGGATGCTGCACAGCATGGGATACCCGCAGGTCACGACCGCCGACAGCGCCGAAGCCGCGCTGCTGTTCTTGAAGCAGGCCCAGAGCGCGATCGACGTGATCGTCTGCGACCTGAACATGCCCGGCATGGACGGCATCGAGTTCCTGCAGATCCTGAACTGCAGCGCGTTCCGTGGCAATGTGATCCTGCTGAGCGGCGAAGGTGTCCGCATCATGCACACGGTGCAGAAACTGCTCGGCGACGGGCGACTGATGATTCTCGGCGCCCTCGAGAAGCCGGCCGAGCGGGCGACGCTGCGGGCCTTGCTCGAATCCTGGAAGCCGTTGTCCGCGGCGATTCCGACCGGCAGGACGCTGTCCTTCACGCCCGAGGATCTGACGCTTGCCCATCGAGAACAGCAATGGGTCCTGCACTACCAGCCAAAGGTCGATCTGGTCACCGGCGCGCTGCAAGGCATGGAAGCGCTCGTGCGCTGGAACCACCCGGAGCACGGCATGGTGTATCCCGATGCGTTCATCGAAACCGCCGAAGACTGCGGTGCCATCGACGCGCTGACCGAATGGGTGTTCCAGGACGCCATGAAGCAGCTTGGCGTCTGGCGATCTGAAGGGCTGCGCTTCGGCGTTGCCGTGAACGTGTCGATGGAGAATCTGCGGTCGTCCGACTTCACCCGCCGGATCACCGAGTTCGCACGCAGTGCGGGTGTGCCGTCTCAGGATGTGACGCTGGAGATCACCGAAAGCCGGCTGATGTCGCCGTCTCCGGCGCCGCTGGAGAGTCTGGTGCGACTGCGGCTGCAGCGCTTCGGTCTGTCCATCGACGATTTCGGCACCGGGCATTCTTCGCTGGCACAACTGCGTGACGTCCCGTTCACGGAACTGAAGATCGATCGTGGCTTCGTCGCCGGTGCGCGTCACAACCAGATCGTCCGGCCCATCCTCGAAGGCAGCATCGGCATCGCGAAGCGCATGAGCATGCAGTCGGTGGCGGAAGGCGTCGAAACGGAAGACGACTGGCATCTGCTGCGCGAGATCGGCTGTGATCTCGCGCAGGGATACTTCATCGGGAGGCCCATGGACGTCACGCAGGTTCCGGTATGGCTGGAGCTCTGGCGGGCGCGGCAATCGCGATTGGTCGGATCATGAAGCGAGCGACCGCAACGGCGAAAGTGCTCGTGGCAACGGACAACGTCGACGACGCCAACCAGATCCTGCGGCAACTGAAGAGCGATTTCGAGAACGTCCGCGCGTCGACCGATCCGGACCGCGCCGTCGACGATTTCGATGAGTTCAAACCCGATGTGCTGATGCTCGCATTCGACACGCTGGACAAGGCGCAGACCTACTATCTCGGTCTGTATCGACTGAGCCCGTTGTTGCAGCAGCATCCCCACCGCACCGTGATCCTGTGCCGGAAGGAAGAAGTGCGGCAAGTGTTCGACCTGTGCAAGAAAGAGTACTTCGACGACTACGTACTCTACTGGCCGCACACGTTCGACGGCCCGCGTCTGGCGATGAGCGTGTGGGTCGCGTGCCGCGAGATGAAGGCGACCCAGCCGGACGCGCTCCGGTCGACCGAGCTGTTGGCCCACGCCCGGCACCTGGGCGATCTCGAAAGAACGCTCGGACGCGAATTGACCGATGGCGAGCAGCATGCCGATGCCGCACGCAGCACGCTGAAGCAGGTCGAGCAGGAAATCGCCGGCGTACTCGACGAGTTTTCGAGCCGATTGGCCCGGGGCGGTGCCGCGGACTGGCTCGACGTCAAGGACGCGGCCGCGCTGCAACGGGAGATCGAACAACTGAAGCATCGGCAGATCATGCAGACCCGCCGCGTCGGCGCTGCCACGGTCGAGCCGATGGGCGCGTGGGCACGCAACCTGAAGGACCAGATCCAGCCGGCGTTGGCGGGAACCCGCGCATTGATCGAGAAGGTCCAGAAGATCCGCCCGATCGTGATGGTCGTGGAGGACGACGAGATGACGCAGCAACTCATCAGCCACACCCTCGATCCGAAGGCGTACGAGATTCTGCTGGTGGGTGACGGCCGCGCGGCGCTCAGTCAGCTCAGACGCATGCAGCCGGACGTCATCCTGATGGACATCCGGCTGCCGGGCATGGACGGGGTGGAGATCACGCAGCGGCTGAAGGCGACGCCCCGCCTGGCGGCGATTCCCGTGATCATGATGACGGGCGACGCGCGGCGCGAAACGCTGCTGCACAGCCTGGAAGTCGGCGCCGTCGAATTCATCGTGAAGCCCTTTTCCCGCGAATCACTGACCTCGAAACTGGAGAAGGTGCTGGCCCGGTGATGTCGGCGCCGCAGCCGCGCAACGGCGGCACCGGCGGTTCGTCACCGACGCGCCGGGCATCACAGTGCCGCTGCCAGGTCGCGTGTGATCTGCGCCGCGGGCACTTCGCGGCAGCCGGTGGCGTTCTGTCCCGACCACAGCGGCGAGAACTCGCCGCTGCCCAGACTTTCCGCACGGGCGCGCAACGGTGCGATGGCCGATGTCGCCAACGGGAATGGTGGCGCAGCGGCGCTCAACGGGCCGAGTTCACGCATGATGCGGTTGACGATGCCGCGTGCCGGACGACCGGTGAACAGATTGGTCAGCGCCGTATGGCGGGCAGCGTCGCTCTTGAGGGCCGTGCGATGGATCGGCGTCGTCGCGACTTCCGGGCACAGCAGGTAGGTGGTGCCCGCCTGCACCGCGGCAGCGCCCAGCGACAACGCCGCCGCGACGCCACCGGCGTCGGCGATCCCGCCGGCCGCGATCACGGGCACCCGCACTGCAGCCACGATCTGCGGCAGCAGTGCGAAGGTTCCGATCTGTGTCGTCACATCGTCGGTCAGGAACATGCCGCGATGGCCGCCGGCTTCGAGACCCTGCGCGATGACGGCATCGACGCCGCGCGCTTCGAGCCATCGTGCTTCTTCGACCGTGGTGGCCGACGAGAAGATCTTCGAACCCCAGCCGCGCACGCGGGCCAGCAGATCGTCCGCCGGCAATCCGAAATGGAAGCTGACCACCGCCGGCTTGAACGGCTCCAGCACGTCGGCGGCGTCGTGATTGAATGCGGCGCGGCCGGGCCCGGCCGGCGCCGCGTCCACGTTCATGCCGAACTCGTCGTAGTACGGCGCCAATGCGGCGTGCCATACCATCTCCCGCTCGCGGGTCGGTGTCGGCTGCGCGTGGCAGAAGAAGTTCACGTTGAACGGGCGCGTCGTCTGCGCGCGGATCGCCATGAGCTCGGTCTGCATCGCGTCGTGACTCAACATCGCGCACGGCAACGAGCCGAGCCCACCGGCGTTGCAGACGGCCACAGCCAGTGCACTGCTCTGTACACCGGCCATCGGCGATTGAACGATCGGCAATTCGATGTCGAGCAGGTCTTGCAGGCGGTTCATGAAGTGTCCTTGGTGGAGATCGAGCCACCGGTGTTGCGGGGTGGCCACAGCGCGACTGCCGTCGCGAACAATACGGCGGAAGCGAGCAGGCTCGGAAGTCGCAACGCCTCTTCGACCGATGCCGCGGCCCCGACGGTGAGCGGGCCCACCAGTTGCCCGGTGGCAAATGCCGCTGCCATGGCTGACATCAATCGCGGTACCGACGCGACCGCGAGTTGCCGCGCAGCCTGCATCGCTGCCATCGTCATGATCAGGAATGTACCGCCGACACACACGGCCGACACGATCAACGTCGTGAGGCTGGCATGGATCGCGGGCAGCAGAACGCCGAATGCCATCGTGCCCTGGGTTGCGGCCCACAGCTTGCGGGGGGCGACTTTGCGCAGCACCGTCGCGGCGAGCACCGCCGAGATCGCGGCGGCAACGCCGAACACCGGCCACGTCCACCCGAACACCGCGGGATCGTCGACGATCCGGCGCGCCAGCGCCGGCAGGAATGTCGCCGGAATGATGTAGCCGAATCCGAATCCGCCGTAGCACGCGATCAGGCGCCACGCGTCGGCATCGAAACTGGACCAGCCGGTGGCGTCCGTCGTCATGCCGAATCCCGGCTCGTGGGCTTCACCGAACGAGCGCCAACCCACCGCCAGGATGATCGTCGCCAACGCGCCGAGTGCCAGCCACATCGTCGACACCGCCAGGCCCGCCGCTCCCATGTTCAGCGCGAGCAGCCCGGCCACGCAGATGCCCAGGCCGACGCCGGCGAAGATGAAGCCGGCCCACGCGGACCGGCCCTGGGCGGCGAGCGAACCGAGCGCCCACGCCGAGATGCCGACCAGCACGAACGCGCTGGCGATGCCGGCGATCGCGCGGAGCAGCATCCATGCGACGAACGAGTGCGTCAGGCCCATGGCGAAGGTCGACGCGGCGACCGCGAGCAGGCCGAATCGCATCGAAGGGCGCGGTCGCGGGTCGATCCCGTAGCACGCCAATGCGCCGAGCAGATAGCCGACGTAGTTCGCGCTGGCGAGATATCCGCCGTGCCGCACCGAGAGGCCGAACTGTTGCTGCATCAGCGGCAGCAGCGGCGTGAAGCCGAAGCGGCCGATGCCCATGGCAGCCGCGAGGCCGATCAGGCCCAGCAGCGCCGTGCGGATTGCCGACGTCTGCGGCGGGACAGGAATCATGGCTTGCATGCTAGGGGTTGCGGTCATTCCTCGATAGTGAATAATCGAGAAACGGTAGTTCCCGATCGAAGAATACCCCGCGCGGCGGGAAAGCCCTCGCGCGACCGCCGTCGAAGACCCGAGGCATCCATGGACCTGGCCGATCTGCACATCTTCAAGACCGTCGTCGAAGAAGGCGGCATCATCCGCGCCGCGCGCAAGCTGCACCGCGTACCGTCGAACGTGACGACGCGCATCCGCCAACTGGAAGCTTCCGTCGGCGTGCCGCTGTTCTTCCGCGACAAGCAGCGGTTGTTCCTTTCACCGAATGGCAAATCGCTGTTGACCTATGCCGGCGAGTTGCTCCGGCTGGCCGAGGAAGCGAAGGGCGCGATGGCGGGTGCCACGCCGCGCGGCGTGTTGCGCCTCGGCGCGCTGGAGAGCACGACGGCCAGCCGGATGCCCACCGTGCTGGCGCAGTTTCATCGCGCGTTCCCGGATGTCCGAGTGGAGCTGACTACCGGCACCAACGACATGCTGACGGCCGCCGTGGTCGACCGGCGACTCGATGCGGCATTCGTCGGCGAACCGCCGCCGAACGGCGGGTTGTCGTCGTTGCCGCTGTTCGACGAGCGGCTGATGGTGATCACCGCGCTCGACCACGCTCGCGTCGCCCATCCGCGCGATGTCCAGGGCGATTCGGTCATCACGTTTCCGGTGGGGTGCGCCTATCGCCGGATGTTCGAACACTGGCTCGGCGATCGCAACTTCACCGGTGTGCGCGTGCTGGAGCTGAGTTCCTATCACGCGATCGTCGCGTGCGTCGCATCGGGCACCGGCATCGCAATGGTCCCGGAATCGGTGCTCGATACGGTGCAATCCGCGCAGGTCGCGCGGCACCGGTTGCCCAAGGTGCACAGCGCCGCGACGACATCGCTGATCTGGCGATCGAGCGAACAGACCGGCTCGGTCGTGGCGCTACGCGAGCTGCTGGCCCGTCCGCCCGACGCAGCGATCCCGGTGCCGGCACGGCCGCGGACCCGTCGATGACCGAGCGGATCCGCTCCCGGCGGCGCCGCGATCGACTCCACGATCTCGTCGCGACGTCGATGGTCGCGATCGTGCTGGCCGTCGGCGCGGCGGTGCTGGTCGAAGCGGTGCTGCTGTCGATCGGCGCCGCGGTGGGAGACGCGGGCTGGCATCGCGCGCGGATCGGATCGTGGATCGATGCACGGATCGCCGCGCTCGAAGGAACTCCGTTGTTCGCGCTGCTGGCAGGTTTGCTCGCAACGAGCAGAGCCCAGGGGCTGCCCGGTGGCGTCGCTCGCGATCTGGTGGCACTGGGTTTCGCGCTGATTCCATTCGCATGGTTACCGGCCCGCCGGATCGGCCCTGCGCTGATCGCGCGCTACGACGGAGAGACGTTGCGGCCACCACCGCCCGACGACCGTGGTGGGCTTCGCTGGGCAGGGCCGCTCGGCGATCGGCAGGCCGACGGATGGATGCGATTGCAGCAATGGTGTTTCGACGGCGTCGGTCGCGGCAGCAGCCCGTGGTATGCGCCCTGGGTGCTGCCCGACGTCGATCGCCGGTTTGCGATCGCGCTGCTCACCGGGCCGAACGGCGCCGGCAAATCCCATCTCGCCGAAGCGTTCGGCCGCGAACTGGATGGCACGATCCGGTTGGAAGCGCTCGACGGGCGCGTCGCCCGGTGGCGCCTGCGGCTCGGCGTCAAGCTGGCGGATTGTCTGTGGTGGCGTCGGCGCCGCGTCGATGATCCGTGGGACGTCGGCTATCTCGTGGACGATCCGGCCGCGCGACTGCGACTGCAGCAGTTCCGGCCCCGTCGCGCAACGTTGATCATCGCCGACGAATGCGAGCCGGCGACGCTGCGGTCGTGCGTCGACATGCTCGCCGCGCATCGAGCCGATTTCCGGCATCCGGTGCGGCTGCTGATCATCGATGTCGCCGTGCCGAGCGAGCTGGGCCTCACGTGGGACGGCGCCGCGCGCAAATGGAAGACGGCGGCCCGGCGCGAGACCGAGGGCTGGGGGCCGATCACCGTCGTCGATCTGTCCGGTGTCCGGTTCGATGTGCCGCAGTTCCGTGCGATGGCCTTTGCGCAATCGAACGCGGCCGGCGAGCGATTGACGCTGGCGGGTGTCGATGCCGAATGGCACTCGCTGGTGAGCGGGCTCGACGGCGAGCCGATGCTGCTGGCGGAGGCCATCCGGCATGTGCAGGCGGGCGAAGCCACGTTCGACGATTTGCGGCGCGACGCGCAGGTCGCCGAAGCCATGGTCGCGCGGCAGCTGCAACGACCGACCCCGATGGAAGCGCCGGACGACTATGGGCAGCGGCGGGATCTGCTGCGCGAACGCGTGCTGACCGGACGCGCCGCCCATCGCGAGCACGCGATCCGCACCGTGCTCGGCATGGCCGATGAGGAAGCGTACCGCGCGGTGATGATCGCCAGCTTCGCCAACGGCGCGTCGATCTGGCGGCTGCAGCAGCAGTTGAGCTGGAATGTCGATCGGCTCGGTGCCGGGCGGGTTGCCCAGGTGCTCGGGCCGATGCCGTCGGCGGAATGGGTGCCGCCGATCAAGCCGGCGGTCGTGGCCGACGAGATGTTGCGCCATCACTTTCGCGCGCCCCGTGGTGCCGCGTTGTCGGAAGGCAGCGCGGCCGACATCACGCGGTCGGTGCGCAGTGCGTGGCTCGCGAATCCGGGGGGCACCCTGCGTACGGTCGCGCGCTGGGCTGCGCGCGGCCGGCGCGATCCGTTCGTGCAGATGCTGCTGCGGCCGCCATCGCTGGACGAGTTGCGGGAAGGCGACACGGCGGCCATGCCGCTGCGTGCCGATCTGGCGCGAGCCTTCTTCGAGCTCGCCGTGCTGCATGGTGGCGAAGTCTCCGCCGCGCTGGCGGCGCTGCAGGCGTTGACCGATGCCGAGTTGTCTCGCACGGCCGACGCCGTGTCGACGCTGCTCACGCACCCCGACGTCCACGGGTTGCCGGCGCTGCTCCTGTGGTTGCGGCTGCAGCAGCGATGCTGGGCCGACGCAGATGCTCTGCCGCAGAACGAAGCGGCCCGCATCGCGATCGGGTGGACCGAGCAGATCGAGCATCTGGCCCGGCAGACGGTCGTCAACCACAGCGAATGCGATGCCGTGATGGAAGCCGCGCTGCATGCCGCTGCCGATGCGGCGTTGCCGTTGATGGCGCGGCTGGCGATCCCGATCGCCGGCGACGAAGCGTTTCGCGCCGCCGTCGTGCGGTTGTGTCGACGCGTCGCCGCCGTCGATCGCCTGCGGCCACTGCTGGCCCGTGTCCGGACGTGTCTGGCCGTCGGATTGGCGGAAAGCGCCACTGCGCCGGGTGGCGATGCGGACGTGTGGACGAGAACACTGCTGCGACATCTCGCGGTCGGTCGGCTCGACGCTGGTGTCAGGCTTCAGCCGACGCGTTGGGTGCCGGGGACGGCGGCCACCGACGACGACGTCGGCATACCGTGGGGGGCAGCGCGCGCGTTTGCGTTGTTCACACAAGTGCACGTGCACGATGGCGATGTCGCCGCTGCCGAAGATGCGGCGCAGCGCGTGGATCGCATGGCGACCGCGCATCCGGACCACATCGGCTTCCAGCGCGAACGGGTTCGTGCCGGCTGCGCGCTCATCGAATTGCAGGTTCGGCTCGGCAATCCCGACGGCGCCGCGGCGTTGGCGGAACGTCTGGCGCAGGTGGCCGCCGCGTGGCCGACCGATGCGGAGATCCAGCAGCAGGCCGCCACGGCCTGGGCCTGGACCACGGCGGCGGGCGCCGAATGGGACCACGCGGTGGCGCTGCGCGCGATCGACGCGTTGGAGCCGATCGCCCGGGCACGTCCCGACGACGTTGTGGTCCAGCGGGCCGCGGCCGAGGGCTGGCGCTGCATCGCCCGCGCGTTGTGGTCGGTGGACGCGTGCGCCGCGACCAATGCCGCACGGCGCACGTCGGCCATCGCCGCTCGCTTTGCCGAGCACGAAGCGATCCGCCAGTCCGAGGCCGAGGCATGGACCCACATTGCCTGTGCCCGGGCCGAACACGACCCTGCGGGCACGCGGCAGGCCGCCGAGCAGATCGCGGAGATCGGCGCGATGTTCCCGCGCCACGCGCAGGTTCAGTGGGCTGCCGCCGTCGCGTGGCGGATGCTGGCGTTCGCCCACCGGCATGGCGATGGGTCCGATGCCGCCGGGGCATTGCGTCAGGTCGTCGCAATCGCCGAAGCGTTTCCGCATCACGCCGCCATCCATCGCGAAGCCGCCCACGCGTGGCACGTGTATGCCGGCATCCAGATGAACCGTGCCGATGTCGCGGCCACGACCCATGCCGCTCGGCAGGCTGCAGCGATCGCGACGCTGTTTCCGGACGACGAAGGCATCCAGGAGGCCAGCGCCGGTGCGTGGTCGCGCGTGGCATTCGCGTCCCTCGACGCCGATCCGGCTGCCGTGCCGGCACTCGTTCGACGGGTGGACGCGATCGCGGCGCGCTTTGTGGACCATGCATCGATCCAGCAACGGGCCGCCGAATCCTGGCGCTGCATGGCCGCGCGCTCGAAGGACACCGATGCCGTGGCGACGGAGATGGCGGTGCTTCGCGTCGCGCACATCGCGCAGCGGTTTCCGGATCGACCCGGCATCCAGCGCGAGTGCGCGGAGGCGTGGCGCTATCTCGCGTGGGGTCAGCGATTCATCGATTCCGCGGCTGCGGTGCGCGCCGCACGGCAGGCCACCGAGATCGGCGACCGGCAGCGGAGCGACGCCGAGATCCGCTGGGAAGGTGCGGAGGCGTGGTCGTACATCGCGTCGCTGCAGCGCACGCGCGACGCGGCGGCCAGCGAGGCTGCGGCCGATGAAGTCGCGCGGATCGCCCACGACTTCCCCGGGCATGAGGCCCTGCAGCGGACCGCTGCGCGGGCTCGGGCTTTCGCCGTGGAAGCGGCAGTGCGCACCGGCGACGTGGCCGGTGTCGCGCGGAACCTCGCCGTGCTCGACGCCATGGTCGGTATGCAGCAGACCGCGTTGCCCACGGTGGTGCTGCGGTCGAACCCGGTCTTCGATTCCGTGCGCCGCGAACGCGACGAGGCCCATGCGATGGTCGCGCGCTGGCGGACTGAAGTCGGTCCTCCGGCACGGTGAAGAGGATCAGGCGTTCACGGGTACCCGTCGATCGGCGCTCGAGTTCAACCAGATGGAGCCGGTGGCGACGACGAACCGACCAGCTACGATTCTGCCGACCGGAATTCCTCGCTGCGTTCCATCCATTCGAATTTCCGCAACCCGTGGCGGCCGTCTTCAAACGCAGCAACGGCGACGATGATGCGGCCCTGGAGTCGTGCCTGGCCGATGACGTCGTGGTCCACGACGAAGGTGGAACGTATCGAAGGCGGGACGCAGCGCTTTGCCGGTTGCGGGAAGCGCAACGCAAGTATGCATACGTGGTCGAACCCCTTGCAGCCACGTACCAGGCGAACACGGTGGAGGTCGTGGCGCGTGTCGCATGCGGCTTTCGCGGCGGCTCCGCCGAACTCGATCACGTGTTTCAGCTGGCCGACGGCAAGATCCGCGCGCTTCAGATCCAGTGACGATGGCGGTTCGATCATGAAACACGGACACGAAAAAGCCGCCCGGAGGCGGCTTTTTCGATACGACCGCTGCAGTCGAACGATCAGTGATTGTCCCGCGGCAGCTTCTGATACACCTTCTGGAACTTGACCGCCGGTTCCAGCACCATGCCCTCGGACAATTCGCCGACGATGCCGCGCTGGATTTCCTGCCACGGCGTCTGGCTTTCCGGGATCTTGAATCCGCCCTTCTTCTTCAGCGCGTCGAGCCGCTTCTTGTACTCCTCCTTGCTGATGAGGATGTTGGCGGTGCGCTTGTTCAGATCGATGCGGACCATGTCGTTGGTCTTGATGATCGCGAGCCCGCCGTTGCTGGCCGCTTCCGGCGACGCGTTCAGGATCGAAGGCGAGCCCGACGTGCCGGACTGCCGACCATCGCCGATGCACGGCAGTTCGGTGACGCCTTGCTTGATGAGGCTCGTCGGCGGTTGCATGTTGACCACTTCGGCGGCGCCGGGATAACCCTTCGGCCCCGTTCCGCGGACGAACAGCAGGCACGTGTCGTCGATCTTCAGCTTCGGATCGTCGATACGGTGGTGATAGTCCTCCGGACCTTCGAACACGATCGCGCGACCTTCGAAGGCATTCGGATCCTTCGGGTCGGACAGGTAGCGTTCCTTGAAGTGTTCCGAGATCACGCTGGTCGTCATGATCGCGCTGTCGAACAGATTGCCCTTCAGGT
>JAHCKV010000140.1 GCA_026125595.1 Burkholderiales bacterium
ACGGCAGCCTGTTCGCTTCGGCCCCGCCGTGTCCATCCCGATCCCAGGAGTGCCCGTCATGACTTCCCGCAACGAAACCCTGTTCGAACAATCCCAGCGCGTGATTCCGGGGGGCGTGAACTCGCCGGTCCGCGCGTTTCGCTCGGTCGGTGGCACGCCCCGCTTCTTCGCTCGCGGAGAAGGCGCGTGGGTCTGGGATGCCGACGGCAAAGCGTATGTCGACTATGTCGGATCCTGGGGGCCGATGATCCTCGGCCATGCCCATCCCGACGTCGTTCGTGCCGTCCAGGATGCCGCTGCTCTCGGGTTGTCGTTCGGCGCACCGACCGAACGCGAACTCGAGATGGCCGAACTGATCACGCGGCTGTTGCCGTCGATCGAGATGGTCCGGCTGGTGAGTTCCGGCACCGAAGCGACCATGACTGCCATCCGGCTGGCTCGCGGCTACACGGGGCGCAATCGCATCGTGAAGTTCGAGGGCTGCTATCACGGTCACGCGGACGCGCTGCTGGTCAAGGCCGGCTCCGGACTGCTGACGCTGGGCCAACCCAGTTCGGCCGGCGTGCCGGCCGAAACCACCCAGCACACGCTGGTGCTCGACTACAACGACGTGGCCGGACTGGAGCAGGCGTTCGCGACGCAGGGCGACGAGATCGCCGCGGTGATCATCGAGCCGATCGTCGGCAACATGAATTTCGTCCGGCCGTCGCCCGAGTTCCTGAATGCGTTACGGGCGTTGACCGCGCGGCATGGTGCCGTGCTGATCTTCGATGAGGTGATGACGGGGTTCCGTGTCGGACCGCAGGGTGCGCAGGGGTTGTTCGGCATCACGCCCGATCTGACCACCCTCGGCAAGGTGGTGGGCGGCGGCATGCCGCTCGGGGCGTTCGGCGGTCGGCGCGACATCATGGAGAAACTGGCGCCGCTGGGTCCCGTGTATCAGGCGGGGACACTGTCCGGCAATCCGGTGGCGGTGGCGGCCGGTCTGGCGACGCTGAAACTCGTTGCGGTCGACGGCTTTTTCGACCGGTTGTCGGCGACGACGACGCAAGTGATCGATGGCCTGGTGGCGGCGGCCGATCGGCACGGCGTTCCGTTTTCGGGTGCTTCCGTCGGCGGCATGTTCGGGCTGTTCTTCAGCGCGGCGCCGCCGCGGACCTACGCGGAAGTGATGGCCGGGGACCGGACGGCCTTCAACCGTTTTTTCCACCTGATGCTCGACGCCGGTGTCTACCTGGCGCCGTCGGCATTCGAGGCGGGATTCGTGTCATCGGCCCATGGAGACGCGGAAGTGGCCCGCACACTCGCGGCGGCCGATGCCGCATTCGCCCGACTGGCGACGCCGTGAGTGCGGCGCCGCGCGGATCAGCGCAGACCGGCGAGGTACTCCGCGACGGCGGCCATTTCATCGTCGGTCATTCGGGCGGCGATCGTGCGCATCATGGAAGCGTTGTCATTGGCGCGCTCCCCGGCCCGGAAAGCTTTCAACTGCGCGATCGTGTATTCGGTGTACTGGCCCGCCAGGCGCGGATACTGGGCCGGGATGCCGGCGCCGGTCGGCGAATGACAGGCGGCACAGGCGGGCAAGCCACGGTTCGCGTCTCCGGCGCGGTACAGCTTCTGCCCCTTGGCCGCGAGATCACCGTCGTGCGCCGGCGCGGGACGCAGTTTCTGCGCGCCGAAGTAGGCGCCCAGATGCTTCATGTCTTCAGCGGACAGCGCGGCGGCCATGCCGGCCATGATGGGATTCGCGCGCTCGCCGCTTTTGAAATCGGCCAGTTGCTTGGTGATGTAGGCCGGATGCTGTTGAGCGAGACTCGGATTCATCGACAACGCGCTGTTGCCGTCCGGACCGTGGCAAGCCATGCAGGCGGCGGAGAGGGCCTGACCTTTCGCCGGATCTCCCTTCACGGATTCGGCGTGGGCTGTGGCGGCGGCAAGCAGGATCAGGACGGCCGTGACCGACTTGAAGGCGGACATCGAAGACTCCTTGGAAGATGGGTCGCGCAATCGATGGGGACGCGCCGCGCGTCGCGTCCGGGACAAATTCTTCCGGTGCGCCGCAGCACGACATCGACGGTACTCGAAAAACGCACGGATTTTAGCCTAACAGCCTGCGAAACGCGCGGCGCTGCAGGAATGGAGGCCCCATGAGCCGGTTCAATCAGGCGGTGTATGTCGCCAGCGCCTACAGTTTGCCCGAGCTGCCCGCGCCGACCGGCCTCGAGGTCGCGTTTGCGGGACGATCCAACGCCGGCAAGTCCAGCGCGATCAATACGATCACCGGCCGGAACCGGCTGGCGTTCGCGAGCAAGACGCCGGGACGCACGCAGCTCATCAACTTTTTCGGTCTCGGCGACGATCGCTTTCTCGTGGATCTTCCCGGCTACGGTTATGCCGATGTACCGGAGCATGAACGGATAAGGTGGGGGCAGGTAGTAGGGACTTACGTCCGGGAACGCGCTTCACTGCGCGGACTGGTTGTGATCATGGATGCCAGACATCCGTTGAAGCCGATCGACCATCAGTTGCTCGGCTGGTTTCTGCCGACCGGCCGCCCCGTCCATATCCTGCTGACGAAGGCGGACAAGCTGAGCCGACAGGAAGCGAAGCGACAGATGGATATGGTGCGCGGCGCGCTGCAGGGCTATGGTCCGGGTGCCACGGTCCAACTGTTTTCCAGCCTGAAACGCACCGGTGTCGAAGAAGCGCGAGCACTGCTCGAGCGGTGGCTGGAGGTGCCCGGGACACACCAAGAAAAACCCCCGGCGAAAGGGGATGGGCCGGGGGTCAAGCCTTAAATCAGGCACCCGCTCAGGGAGGGGAAAAGCGGGAGACGTGTCCGTCCGAGCCTGTAGAGCGAATCCACTGGTCGTAAGTTCCGGCTGTCGGACAGTCGACTGGCCCGGGCTCCGATCCGTTCCCTGACCCGCATGCTGTGCAAACCGCCGGCCGAGGCCGTGCGCCGATCAATCCGAACGTCAATCAGACCATGCAGATATTGAGTCGCTTTCCCGAACGCCGCATGCGACGGAATCGTCGCGATGCCTTTTCCAGACGCCTCGTGCGTGAGCACACGCTCACTGTGGATGATTTGATCTATCCGGTATTCGTCATCGAAGGCAAAGACCGGGTTGAAGCCGTGGCATCGATGCCGGGGGTCGAACGGCAGACCCTCGACCGATTGCTGCAGACCGCCGAGACCGCAGTCGGTCTCGGTATTCCGGCCCTCGCGCTGTTTCCGGTGGTCGACGCAAGCCGCAAGTCGCTGGATGCGCGGGAGGCGTGGAATCCGGATGGATTGGTGCCCGAAACGGTGGCCGCGCTGAAGCAGCGGTTTCCCGAACTGGGCATCATCACCGACATCGCGCTCGACCCTTACACCAGTCATGGGCAGGACGGTCTGATCGACGACACCGGCTACGTGCTGAACGACGAAACCATTGAAGTGCTGGTGCGTCAGGCGGCATGCCATGCGGCCGCGGGCGTCGACATCGTCGCGCCGTCGGACATGATGGATGGCCGGGTCGGGGCCCTGCGCCGCCACCTGGATGCCCAGGGGCATGCGCGGGTCCGGATCATGTCGTACGCCGCGAAATACGCGTCCAGCTTCTATGGTCCGTTCCGGGACGCGGTGGGCTCGGCCGGCAATCTGGGCAAGGGCAACAAGTACACGTATCAGATCGATCCGGCGAACGGCGATGAGGCACTGTGGGAGGTCGGACTCGACCTCGACGAAGGGGCCGACATGGTGATGGTCAAGCCGGGTATGCCTTACCTCGATATCGTCCACCGCGTGAAAGAGGCGTTCCGGGCGCCGACCTTCGTCTACCAGGTGAGTGGCGAGTACGCGATGCTCCAGGCGGCGGCGCAGAACGGGTGGATCGACGGCAAGTCCTGCGCGATGGAATCGCTGATGGCCTTCAAGCGTGCGGGTGCAGACGGCATCCTCACGTACTTCGCTCTCGACGCGGCCCGGTGGTTGAAGGAAGGTTGAGGGACCGCACGGTCGCCGGGATCGGTGATCCTGCGCCGTGGGGACTACCGTTCCGCCAGCAGTGCCCGCCGGTCGCGTTCGAGCCGGTTGATGTAGCGCTGGACCAGCGTCTCGGACGCGGGCGGCAGCCGCAGGAATTTGCAACCCGCCCGCCGCGACACGGTCCCGTTGCGCAGCGGCACCTGCAGCACGTTGCGGATCTGGACCGGTGTCGTGATCGCGCCGACTTCCGGCAGCGCGATATGGCACGACGGGCATTCCATGCCGGATTCCAGTCTCACAGACTCCGGAAAACCGGAAATGCAGATGCCACCCAGTCCGATGTCCACCAGCGTCGCTTCGAAGCGGGTGCCATCGGGCAGCGTCATCGAGCATCGCAGCGGTTTGGCCACCGGTGTCTCGAGACGGAAGAATTCCCGCCGCTGAAACTTGCGCAGACTGTCCGGCATCGGGACGCGAAAGGCCGGACGCCCTTCGAATTCCGCCGATTCCACGGACGACGCATCGAACAGGATCCGGATCCGGTCCTGGTGGGTTTCAAAGCGGATCTTTCCCCCATGCGTCAACCGGGCGTTCGCCGAAGCGACCTGGGCCGCATCCAGCAGCAGGCACTGTTCGTCCGTATCGACCGCCAGCAGCGCGGTAATGATGAAATTGCGGCTTTCGCCGAAGTACGCGGTCACCGTTGCGCCGGCCTGCAGCACGGCCCGCAGCACGAAAGCGATCTCGACCTTCGAGCGGATCGTGAAACGATCCACATCGCGATCGTCGTCATCGGGACTGGAGGCGGTCATGGGAGGGTGCGGTCAAACCGCGGCGCGCTCGTTCGTGGATCGGTAGGCCTGCGGCCGAGGCCACATACTTTAACCGTTGGCGGGCGTTCCGGGGATGCCGACCGGCGCGGCCGTCTGCTTCTCCAGCCAGTCCGCGCGCGCTCGCTCGATCGGTCGTCCGTCCGGTGACGAGCGCAGCGGTTGCCGCAGATCCCGGGCCTCGAACACGGCGACGTCGAACCGGGCAGCGGGGGTGTCGAGCTCGAACGAAGGCACCGACCGCGCTTCTTCGCCCACCCAATAGCGTGCTTCCCGGGACCGGTAGGGAATTCGCCGGTTGATCAGGAACAGTTCCACGTCCTTGACGCTGTCCGTGAACAGCTGCAGATCGATGTCCGCATACCTCGCGGCGCTGCCGGATAGCACGGGGCCGACCAGATGCGGATCGAATGCGGCCAGCGCCCGCATCATCACGAGCGCTTCGGCGCGCAGTTCGATCAGCCGTTCAGCGTGCTCCTCGGCCTGGTACAGCTGCTGATAGGTGCGCAGGGCTTCCTCGATCTCTTCGTTGTCGGGCAGATTGCGGGTGTCGGGTGCACCGGCTTGCCGGGCAGCCTTGCGCTTGGCAAAGCCGAAATCCTCGATACCGTCCTCCGCCATCAGCCGGGCGGCGAGATGGGCGATGCGATGCCGCATCTGGCGGTTGAAGCTGCTGTCGCGATCCCGCGTCATCGCCGGCCTCGTGTTGTCAGTAGACCTGATTCTCCACGTCGTCGCGGCCGCCGCGACCAGACTCCGAACCGTTGCCGTCGTCCTCCGGCGGCAAGTTCTCGTGGAAGAAATACTCGGTGATCCGGTTCGGTGCCCGGTCATTGCGCAGCCCCGTTTCCGGGTCGATGCTGACCGCGACGACGCCGTCCGGCATCGTCATGGGTTCGTCCGGCATGTCCTTGAGGGCCGTGCCCATGTAGTTGATCCAGATCGGCAGCGCTGCCTGGCCACCGGTTTCGCCGCCGCCCAGCGAGCGCGGCGCATCGAAGCCCATCCAGGCGATCGCCGCGACCCGTGGATTGAATCCGGCGAACCAGGCGTCGAACTGATCGTTCGTGGTTCCGGTCTTTCCGGCCAGATCGTTGCGGCCCAGCGACAGCGCCCGGGCGCCCGTGCCGCCACGGATCACGTCCTGCATCATGCTGGTCATCAGGAATGCGTTGCGGGCATCGATGACGCGCGGTGCCGCGCCCGGCGCGGTTACCGGTTTCGTCTTGGCCAGCACGGTGCCGCGGGCGTCTTCGATGCGGTCGATAAAGTATGGATCGACGCGGTAGCCGCCGTTCGCGAAGACGGCGTATCCCGCTGCCATGCGCCACATCGTCACCGATCCGGCACCCAAGGCCATCGTCAGGTAGGGCGGAATCAGTTTCGGATCGAACCCGAAACGTGTCACGTAATCCTGCGCGTATTGCGGGCCGATGGATTGCAGGATGCGCACCGACACGAGGTTCTTCGACTTGGTCAACGCGGTCCGCATCCGGATCGGTCCGTCGAAGGTGCCATCGAAATTCTTCGGCTCCCAGACCGCGGAGCCGGTTTCCGTCGCGTCGAACGACAGCGGCGCGTCGTTGATGATCGTGGCCGGCGTGAAGCCTTTCTCCAGCGCCGCCGAGTACACGAACGGTTTGAAGCTCGATCCCGGTTGCCGCAGCGCCTGGGTCACGTGGTTGTACTTGTTGCGGTTGAAATCGAAGCCACCGACGAGTGCCCGGAGCGCGCCGGAAGCCGTGTCGATGGACACCAGTCCTGCTTCGACCTGCGGCATCTGCACGATGGACCACGTGCCGGCCGCGTCCTGCTGGGCATACACGATCGCACCGCCACGCAGCCGATGGTTCGAGGGAGCTTTGTCGCCGATCATCCGTTGCGCGAACTTCAGTCCGTCGCCCGTCACGTCGACCGTGCCCTGCCCCTTCACATGGATGCGGACCCTGCGCGTGTCCGCATCCAGCACCACGCCGGGCCGAATGTCGTCGCTTTCGGTTTCTTCCGTCAGCAGATCTTCGAGCGCCTCGCTGCCGCCTTCCGCCGGCAGGTTCACGTAGGCCTGGGCGCCCCGATAGCCGCGGCGCCGGTCGTAGTCCAGCACCCCCTTGCGGACTGCCGTGTAAGCGGCGTTCTGATCGCGTCGTCCGATCGTCGTGTACACGCGAAAGCCACGGGCATAGGTCTCTTCCTGGTACCGCTCGATCATCGCGAGCCTGACCATTTCCGTCACGAAGTCCGCACGGGTGGCATAGGCCTGCTGTTGCGGTCGCACCCGAATCTCGGCCTTGCTCGCCTCTTCGTACTGCTCGGTCGTGGCGTAGCCGAGTTCGCGCATGCGTCGCAGCACGTACAACTGGCGGGTCTTCGCACGGGAAGGATTGGAGACGGGGTTGAAGCTCGACGGCGCTTTCGGCAGCCCCGCCAGCATTGCCGTCTCGGCGAGGGTCAAGCGATCGAGAGATTTGCCGAAATAGATCTGGGCGGCCGCCGCGAAGCCATAGGCGCGTTGCCCGAGGAAGATCTGGTTGATGTACAGCTGAAGGATTTCGTCCTTGGAAAGGTTGTGTTCGATCTTGAACGACAGCAGCGCTTCGTTGAACTTGCGGGTGAAGGTCTTCTCCTTGGTCAGGAAGAAGTTGCGCGCCACCTGCATGGTGATCGTGCTGGCCCCCTGGCGGGCGCTGGCGGCCGCGAAATTGGACAAGGCGGCGCGAATGACGCCGATATAGTCGACCCCGCCATGCTCGTAGAAGCGCTCGTCCTCGGCCGCAATGATCGCCTTGCGCAGCATTTCGGGGGTCTGCTCGATCTTGACGAAGGCCCGCTTCTCCTCGCCGAACTCGCCGATGAGGTCGCCTTCGACGCTGAAGATCTGCAGGGGAATCTTCGGCTGGTAGGACGTAAGTGCTTCAAGCGACGGAAGATTCGGGTAGGCAACCACCATCGCGTAGCC
>JAHCKV010000141.1 GCA_026125595.1 Burkholderiales bacterium
AGCCTTGATCAGCGTCCCGACGCCCTGGTCGGTCAGGACCTCCAGCAGCAGGGAATGCTCGACCCGACCGTCGATGATGTGCACGGACCGCACGCCGCTGCGGGCCGCGTCGAGCGCCGACGAGATCTTCGGCAGCATGCCGCCGTACAGCGTGCCGTCGGCGAACAGATCGTCGATCTCCTTCGGCGTGAGCCCCGTCAGCAGCGTGCCGTTCTTGTCCAGCACGCCGGGCGTGTTGGTCAGCAGGATCAGCTTCTCGGCCTGCAGGATCTCGGCCAGCTTGCCGGCGACCACGTCGGCGTTGATGTTGTAGGTCTCACCCTCCGGCCCGACGCCGATGGGCGCCACGACCGGGATGAAATCCCCGCGGTCGAGAAACTCGATGATGCTCGGGTCGATCGACGTGATCTCGCCCACCTGGCCGATGTCGAGCATCTCGTTCGGATTGTCCCGACTCTGCATCAGCAGTTTCTTGGCGCGGATGAAGCCGCCGTCCTGCCCGGTGATACCCACGGCCTTGCCGCCGTGGCGGTTGATCAGGTTGACGATTTCCTTGTTCACCTGCCCGCCGAGCACCATCTCGACGACGTCCATGGTCTCTTCGTCGGTGACCCGCATGCCCTGGATGAACTGACCCTGCTTGCCGATGCGCTTCAGCAGCTCGTCGATCTGCGGGCCGCCACCGTGCACGACGACCGGATTCATGCCGACCAGCTTCAGCAACACCACATCGCGCGCGAAGCTCTCCTTCAGCAGCGGATCGGTCATCGCGTTGCCGCCGTACTTCACGACGATGGTGCGATCCTGGAACCGGCGGATGTACGGCAGTGCCTCGGCGAGCACCTGGGCTTTCTGCGGCGGCGTGAGTGTCGAATCGGTCATGGGGGAGCAACGGGAAGGAAGAGCGCCGCGCATTCTACCGACGTCACCACAGAAAAAGGGAGAGCGGCCGGAGCCGGTCTCCCTTCGGGTGGACGGATTCGAAATCGCCGGGGCGATGCCCCGGCCCGCCGTCAGTTGATGGTCAGTTGCTTCGCGGAAGACGCCGCTTTCTTCGGCAGCGTCAGTTCCAGTACGCCATCCGCATAACGTGCGTTGGCGGCACCGGCATCGACTTCCGAAGCCAGCGTGAACGAGCGCGAGACCTTGCCGGTGTAACGCTCGACTTTCAGCACGCGGCCACCGTTCTTCTCTTCGGTGGCGCGTTTGACTTCGGCACCGATGGAAACCTGGTTGCCGTCGATGCTGACGCGAATGTCTTCCTTCTTCACGCCGGGAATGTCGGCATGCACGACGTATGCGTTTTCCTCTTCGCGCACGTCCATCTTGAACTGCGCTGCCGGCTGTCCGTCGTAGGCGACCGGACGCACGAAAAAGCCACGCAGCAAGTCATCGAACGTGTCGTCGAAGGGACTGTTGAACCGGGTCAGATTGGCCATGATCGTATCGCTCCTCATCCGTTGCAGGGATTCGGCGGACCGACCTTCGGTCCCGCCATGGCCCCTATCTGGGAACCGGCCGCGGCGTTTCAAGACCTCGGTCGCACGACTCAATGCCTGCCGGAATCGCCATGTCCGGAGGCGTTTTCGGCATCACCGCCGTCGATCGGCTTCACCGGCACGGTCAGCGTGCGTTCGAATGTCTTGCCGGCCGCGTCGCTGAATCGCAGCGTCAGCGGTATCGACTGCCCGACTTCCAGCGGCTTGCGCAGACCGAACAGCATGACGTGCAGCCCCCCCGGGAGCGAGCTGCACCTTGCGCCCGGCGGGCAGGTCCACGGCGGCGACCTGCCGCATCTTCATCACGCCGTCCTCGTGCTTCATCTCGTGCACTTCGCCGCGCGTCGCCACCGGACTGGCGACTCCGGTGAGCTTCAGTGCGCGCTTCGCTTCGAGATCGAGGTAGGCGCCGGCGACCGGCTGCCCCGGCATCGTGGCCCGCACCCACGCGCGCGTCACCGTGACGTCGGCCTCCGCGGCGAAAGCGCCACCGGCCCACGCGAGGCCCGCAATGGCGATCACGGTGGAGAAGGCGGTGGTGAACGATTTCATGGCAAGCCTCGGCAAAGTCGGATCGAAAGAGGGTCGCGATTGTCCCAGAGCGCAGCGGGCACGCCCAGTGAGGCGATTTGTCGCAGCGATGGCAGCCCCGCCACCTATAATCCGCCCTTTTTCGACCTCCCGAGCCTCGATGCGTTTCCTCTCCGTTCTGCTGCTGTCCCTCGTTTCCTTCACGGTCTTCGCGCAATCCACCGCCCCACTGGTGCCGGCGCCACCGGCTCTGGCGGCCCGTTCGTGGCTGCTGATCGACTGGCAAAGTCGCCAGGTGCTGGCCGAACGCAACGCCGACGAACGCATGGAACCGGCGTCGCTGACGAAGCTGATGACCGCTTATCTGGTGTTCGATGCGATCAAGCAGAAGCGCCTCACGCTGACGCAGACCGTGCCGGTCTCGATGCAGGCGTACAAGGCCGAAGGGTCGCGGATGTTCATCGATCCGAAGCAACCGGTGACCGTCGACGAGTTGCTGCGCGGCATGATCGTGCAGTCCGGCAACGACGCGACGATCGCGCTGGCCGAAGCGGTGGCCGGCAGCGAAGGATCGTTCGCGGACCTGATGAACAAGCAGGCCGCGCGGATGGGTCTCGCGAATTCCCACTTCATGAACGCCAGCGGCCTGCCGGATCCGCAGCACTACTCGACGGCGCGCGACCTCGCGACGCTGGCGGCGAATGTGATCCGCGATTTCCCCGAGTTCTTCCCGCTCTATTCGATCCGCGAATACACGTACAACAAGATCCGTCAGGGCAACCGCAACCGGTTGCTGGGCTCCGACCCGACCGTCGACGGCATGAAGACCGGCTTCCACAAGACCGCCGGCTACTGCCTGATCGCGACGGCGCTGCGTCCGCCGCGCCGGCTGCTGTCCGTAGTGCTGGGCACCGATTCCGAAGATGCCCGCGCGCAGGAAAGCCAGAAGCTGCTGAACTGGGGCTTCCAGTTCAACGACACCGTCCGGCTCTACGAAAAAGGCGCACCGGTCGGCACGATCCCGGTCTACAAGGGTAGCCGCGACGTGCTCAACGCCGGCTTCACCGACGATCTGTACCTGAGCGTGCCGAGCGGCATGGCGAGCCGGCTCACGGCGACCTTCGAAAGCCAGCAACCGCTGGTCGCACCGGTCACCGCCGGTCAGCGCGTCGGCGTGCTGAAAGTCACGATGGACGGCAAACCGGTCGCCGACTACCCTGTGGTTGCCCTCGAATCCATCGGCGTGGCGAGCTTTTTCGGCCGCACCTGGGACAGCCTGCGGCTGTTGCTGAAATGATCGACTGATCCGATCCGCGGCCCGGAGACCCGGTTCATGACCTGCTACCTCAACGGTGAATTCCTGCCCCTGGAAGACGCGAAGATCCCGGTGCTCGACCGCGGCTTCCTGTTCGGCGATGGCGTCTACGAGGTGATCCCCGTCTACGACCGCGAACCGCTGCGGCTGGAGGGCCACTGGGCGCGACTGGCCCGCAGTCTCGGCGAACTGCGGATCGACAACCCGCACACCGATGCCGAGTGGACGGCACTGTTCCGCGAACTGGTCGCACGGCAATCGTTCGGCGACCAATCGGTCTATCTGCAAGTCACGCGCGGCGTCGCGAAACGCGACCACGCATTCCCGAAGGACGTGCGCCCGACGGTGTTCATGATGTCCAATCCGCTGTCCACCCCGACCGCGACCCAGGTCGAACAGGGCGTGAGCGCGGTGACGGCCACCGACAATCGCTGGTATCGCTGCGACGTCAAATCGACCGCGCTGCTCGCCAATGTGTTGCTGCGCCAGATCGCCGTCGATCACGGGGCGGCCGAGACGGTTCTGTTGCGCAACGGCTTCCTGACCGAAGGCTCGGCCAGCAACGTCTTCGCGGTCAAGGACGGCACGATCCTGACACCGGCCAAGAGCCACCTGCTGCTGCCCGGCGTGACCAGCGACCTGATCGTCGATCTGGCGGCCGGCGCGCATCTGCCGCTGCAATTCTGCGATGTGCCCGAAACCTTGCTGCGCAGCGCCGACGAACTGTGGCTGACCAGCGCGTCACGCGAGGTGCTCGCCATCACGACCCTCGACGGTCGCCCGGTTGGAAACGGCGTACCGGGCCCCATCTTCCGTCGCATGCATGGGCTTTTCCAGGCAGCCAAGCGGAGGCCGCTGAACGCAGCGGCGGCATAGACGAACCATGGTGAATCTCGAAGACATCGCCCCGACCGCCACCGAAGCGTCGCTGATCGAGTACCCGTCCGACTTCCCGATCAAGATCATGGGACGCCAGGAACCAGGACTCGCCCAGGGCGTCATGGAAATCGTGCGCCGGCACGCGCCGGATTTCGATCCCGCCACGATCGAGCTGCGCGCCAGCAAGCAGCGCAAGTATCTGTCGTTGACGGTGACGATCCGCGCCACGTCGCGCGAGCAGCTCGACGCGCTGTATCGTGATCTGTGCGATCACCCGCCGGTGGTGATGGTCCTTTGATCGTCCGCCGGCTCGGGCGGACGGCCTACGAGGCCACGTGGAACGCCATGCGCGCCTTCACCGCTGCGCGGACACCCGACAGTCCCGACGAGATCTGGCTCACCGAACACGATCCGGTCTACACGTTCGGGATCGCCGGGCGACCGGAACATCTGCACGCGGGCGCCGGCGGATCCGCGGCCATTCCGGTCGTGCGGTCCGATCGCGGCGGTCAGGTGACCTACCACGGCCCGGGACAGGTGGTGCTCTACACGCTGATGGATCTGCGGCGTCTGGGGCTCACGGTGCGCCCGTTCGTCGAGCGCCTGGAAACCGCGGTGATAGACTGCCTGGGCATCGACGGCATCACGGCCACCGGCGACCGGCAACGGCCCGGGGTCTACGTCGACGGCGCCAAGATCGCGGCGCTCGGTCTGAAAGTCAGTCGCGGCTGCACGTATCACGGCCTCGCCTTCAATGCCGACCCCGATCTGGGGGCCTTCGATGCCATCGACCCCTGCGGCCACGCCGGACTCGCCGTCACCAGCGCGCGCCGCCTGGGACTCGACCCGTCATCCGAACACTGGGGCGAACGCATCGCCGCAGCCCTGACCACCCGACTGCAAGCCTGAGCCATGGACTCCGCACTGAAACAGACCGGCCACGCCAAGACCGCCCGCAACCCGGTGAAGATCACGCCGAGCGAACGGCTGCCCAAGCCATCGTGGATCCGCGTCAAGGCCGGCGGCAATGCCCGCTTCCAGGAAGTGAAGCAGGCGCTGCGCGACCACAACCTCCATACCGTCTGCGAGGAAGCGAGCTGCCCCAACATCGGCGAGTGCTTCGGCAAGGGCACCGCGACATTCATGATCCTCGGCGACCTGTGCACGCGGCGTTGCCCGTTCTGCGATGTGGCGCACGGCAGACCCAATCCGATCGATCCGACCGAGCCGCTGAACCTGGCCTTCACCATCCGCGACATGGCGCTGTCGTACGTGGTGATCACCAGTGTCGACCGCGATGATCTGCGGGATGGCGGTGCCGGCCACTTCGCCGATTGCATCGCCGCGATCCGCGAGCATTCACCACGCACGACGGTCGAGGTCCTGGTCCCGGACTTTCGCGGCCGGCTCGAAACCGCGCTCGACCGACTCTCCGTCGCACCGCCGGACGTGATGAACCACAATCTCGAAACCGTGCCGCGGCTGTATCGCGCCGCGCGGCCCGGGGCGGACTACCGGCACTCGCTGAAGCTGCTGGCGGATTTCAAGGCGCGCCACCCGCAGATCCCGACGAAATCCGGCCTTATGCTGGGTCTCGGCGAGACCGACGACGAGATTCTCGACGTGATGCGCGACCTGCGCGCCCACCAGGTCGACATGCTGACCTTGGGCCAGTACCTGCAGCCGACGTCCGGCCATCTGCCGGTGTTGCGCTATGTGGAGCCGGCGCGGTTCACGCAGTTCGAGCAGGAAGCCCTCGCGATGGGATTCCGCCATGCGGCCTGCGGTCCGATGGTCCGCTCCAGCTATCACGCCGACCAGCAGGCCCACGACGCCGGCGTCGCCGTTTAGCGAAACGCCGACTCCGCATCACGTGCTAACGTCCCGGACGTGTCGACATCGGCTGCCACCCTTCGTCTCGCCATCGTCCGACAGCGCTACAGCCCGTTCGGCGGCGCCGAGCGCTTCATCGAACGGGCCCTGGACGCGCTGCGCAATCAGGGCGTGGCGGTCACCGTGATCACCCGGCGCTGGTCCGGCCCGGCGGCGTCCGGTCCGGTCCGCGTGTGTGATCCGTTCTATGTCGGCAGCCTGTGGCGGGATGCGAGCTTCGGCCGGGCCGCCTGTGCGCTGGCCACCGGCGGTGAATTCGATCTTGTGCAATCCCACGAACGGCTTGCGTGCTGCGACGTGTTCCGCGCCGGGGACGGCGTGCACCGCGAATGGCTGCGGCAACGCGCCCGGGTGCAGGGACCGCTGGCCCGGCTCGCGACGCGGTTGAATCCCTATCATCGGCATGTGCTGCGCGCGGAACGTGCGATGTTCGGCAGTCCGCGGCTCAAGGCGGTGATCTGCAATTCCGACATGGTGCGCGACGAGATCCGGCGCAATTTTCCGATCGATGCCGCGAAGCTGCACGTGATCTACAACGCCGTCGATACGACGCAGTTCCATCCGGGGCTGCGTGCGGAACATCGCATTGCCGTGAAGGCACGGCTGGGAATTCCAGCCGATGCGCCGGTGCTGCTGTTCGTGGGCTCCGGCTTCGAGCGCAAGGGGCTTGCGACGGTGCTGGATGCGATGGCCGTTGCGTCGCCCGACACGCATCTCATCGTGGTCGGCAAGGACAAGCGGCTCGCGCTCTACCGCGCCCATGCCGAGGCGGCGGGACTCGGCGCCCGCTGCCATTTCGAAGGCGGCCAGCAGGACGTGCGGCCGTACTACGGCGCCGCGGACCTGCTGCTCTTGCCCGCGCTGTACGAACCATTCGCGAATGTGACGCTGGAGGCGCTGGCCGCCGGCGTCCCCGTGCTGACCAGTCGCACCAACGGCGGCGCCGAGCTGGTCGAACGCAGCGGCGGCGGACATGCCCACGACGCGCTGGATGTGTCGGCCTTCGCGGCCTCGATCCGCACGCTGCTCGAACCGGACCGGCACGCGGCCGCATCCGCCGCCGCCGTGGCGGCCGTTCGCGACCTGACCCCGGAGCGCATGGCGCAGGCATTCGTCGATCTGTACGCCGGTCTGCGACGATCGCGATGACGCCCGTCGACAGTCCGAGTCCGGCGCCAGGACCCGATCGATGAGCGCTGCCCGGCTCACCATCGTCCACACGGAATCATCGGTCGGCTGGGGCGGCCAGGAACTGCGCATCCTTTCCGAATCCGCCGGCATGATCGAACGTGGCCATTCGGTCACCATCGTCTGCCCGGAAGAGGCACGCATCTTCCAGGAAGCGAAGGAGCGCGACATTCCGGTCATGGCGCTGCCCATCGCCCGCAAGAATCTGCACGGCCTGCTGGCGTTGCGGACCTGGCTCAAGGCCCATCAGCTCGATCTGCTGAACACGCACAGTTCGACCGACAGCTGGCTCACCGCGCTGGCCTGCGCAAGTCTGCACCGCGCTCCGCCCATCGTCCGCACGCGGCACATCTCGACCGCCATCGCGAACAATGTCGGTACCCATTGGCTGTACCAGTACGCCGCGATCCACGTCGTGACGACCGGCGAACG
>JAHCKV010000142.1 GCA_026125595.1 Burkholderiales bacterium
GCCGCGCTTCGGTTACCTGACGCTCCCGGTTTTCGATCATCACCGTCAGTGCCGCTTGATCCGCACGTGCATCGATCAGCGCCTGTTGGATCCGGGCCCGTTGGCCGGCCCGTTCCGGCGCGTCGATCGTCGCCCGCGCTGCAGCCCATTCCCGCAGGGCTGCGGCCTCGGCACTGCGGGCGTCGGCCGCGGTCAACTGTGCGCGGTTCAGCTCGGCGGTGAGTCGATCCAGCGATCGGCGTGCCTCTTCTTCGGCCGCCTCGGCTTCCGATACGGCCGCAGGATGCGGCACGCCATCGGCCGGAGCGGGCAACTGCGCGAGCGTCTGCTCCAGCTCGTGAATCTTCGCGTCGGTGACGTGCCGTTCCGATCGAAGCGAATCGAGACCCTCCGGCGCCAGCGCCTGCAGCATCGCCGTCGACGCCTTGATGTCGCGCATCAGGCGGTCGTGATTCCGATGCCTCGCTTCCGCCGCTTCGAACGTCGGGAGCCCGAGACGCTGCAGCAGCGCGAAATGGGTGTCGCGCAACGTCGCCGCGTCGCGCGCGAGATCGGCCAGATCGGTGCCACCGGGCATGATTTCGAACCAGCCGAAGCCAGGTACGGCGATGGTGGTCGGCACGGTCAACTGCCGCTCGCCACTACCCGACACCATGTCTTCACCCAACAGAGCGCTGCATCCGGGGTCCAGCGTGAAGCGCAGCCGCGTCGCGGCACCGTCGAGTCGAATGCCGGCGTCGTGCAGAAGTCGGTGCTGCGTACGCAGCGCATCGAGATCGTCGGCCGCGATCTCCGATGCAGCCGCCTGGGTCTCGAGATCCAGCAGCCGGAGCCGTTCCGCTTCAACCTGCGTCTGCTTCGCGCGAATCGCGTCGGCCTTTTGTCGCAGGATCTCCAGTTGCTGCGCGAGGCCGCTGCGACCCGCTTCGAGCCGTGCAACCCGTGCGGTCGCACGGGCCGCGTCGTGGCGACCCGTGGCCGCGGCACATTGCGTTTTCCACTGCTGTACGGTCACGTCGGCGCTCTGCGCGGCCTGCCGCGCTGCCTCCCGATCGACGGTACGCTGGTTCAGATCCCGCTCCTGCGCATCGAAGCCGTCGAGACGCTCGCGCCATTGCGCGAGCTGACGTTCGAGTTCACTCAGGCGCGATCGATCGGTCTGCAGATCACGCTCGACGCGCTGCACCGTCTCGAGGTGCTGCGCCGAAGCCTGCTCCTGTTTGCGAAACACCAGCCAGGGCTGGTCCACTTCATCCCGCGCCTGTTCGCGTCGCAGCTCCGCCAATGCGTCGACCTTTTGCCGGTACGCTTCGATCGTGGCATCGAGTTCCTCCAAGGAACCGGCAAGTCGGGCAACCTGGTTGCGGGCCTCCAGATACGGGCCGCGTGGCGCGCCGGCGGCAGGGGTCAGCAGTTCGTTGCGCTGTGCTTCGACGGCGGCCAGGACATCGTCGCCGCCGCTGCTCGCGACTTCACCGAGCGATTCGTTCAACGCCGTGCGCAGATGATCGGTGGCATGCCGGACCGGATCGCCGATGTCCTGCGCGGCACCCTGCTGAATCCACAGCAGACCGGGAATGCCCCAATGTTCCGCGCCACTCGCACCGCGCCCGGCGTACTGAAAACCGAGCAGCGCGGCGAGCCGGTCTTCCGCATCGGTGCCTTCGAAGCGCTGGGTGCCGATCTGCAACTCGCAACGTTTCTTGCCGAGAAAACTTTTCATCAATCGGCAGGGCTGGTCATTCAGCACGAACTCCAGTTCGACGGTCGGCGACGCGGAACCGTCGTCCCACGGTCGCAAGTCGTCGACACTGCTGGACCGATGGCGCTCGAAGAACGCTGCACGAATCGCCGTGACGACCGTGCTCTTTCCCGTTTCGTTCGGACCGGCGAACAAGTTGAGACCGGATTCGAGCCCGTCGATGCGCAGCGGTTGCCGGAACTGCCGGAACTGCTCGATCCGGATGCTGGTGAGCCTCACCGGGAACCTCGTGTGCCGTGCCGGGCCCGTCGCTCGTCCAACAGGCCGGCGAGCAAGGCGAGGGCGTCACGACACGTCTCGGCATCGGGGCCGTCCTGGCCGGCGCGCAGATCGGCGACGACGTCCCCGAGATAGCCGTCGGCCTGCAGCGCTTCGATATCGTCGGACGTGGGCTCGAGGCGCAGCGCGGAAAGATCCGCACGCACGCTGCGCGCTCGGGCCTGCGCTTGTGTGATGGCCTCTTGCAGGCGACGGTGACCGGCGAGATCGATCTGCCCGGACAACGTGAGCTGCACCACATCGTCCGGCCCGAAGGTGTCGAGCATCTGTGCGATGCGCTCGATGTCGCTGGCGATCTGCACGGCCGCCTCGACGGACTGCCAACGGTACCGACCCGTCGCGATCCGGGTGACCACCGGCAGAATGCCCGGGTCCGACAGTTCGACCTGCAATGCATAACCGGAATCGTTGGCGCGGAATCGATCCGCTTCCGGTGTTCCTGCATACCACGTGCGCGGATCCACCGATTTCGTTCCATGCCAATCGCCTAGCGCCAGATAGTCGAGTCGCGCACGCGTCGCCCGGTCGACTGCGATCGGATTGGGCGAGTCGATATCGTCGGCGAGGATGCCTTGCACACTGCCGTGGGCGAGGCCGATACGCAGCAGGCTGGGGGCGGTATCGATCGCCGCGAAGCCTTCCGTGAGATCGGCATGGGTGTGACGCTGGTTCAACGGTGCGGGAAGCACGGCGATACGGAGTGCGTCGAAGATCACGGGGGTCGGGTCGACGCACACGCATACGTTGGTCGGAATCGCCCCGAGCCGTTCGGCGCGGGTCCACACGGACTCCGCCAGCGCCGCATCGTGGTTGCCGGGTATCAGCACCCACGGACCAGCGAACGCGGCCATCGCGTTGAACAGCCGAAGGATGGTCTTGTCCGCCACGCCCTGGGCGTCGAACACATCGCCCGCCACCAGCACCAGATCGACGCGATGTTCGGTGGCGAGCCGCGCCAGGCGGTCGACCGCGTCGAAGCGGGCTTCTGCCAACAGCGCGCCATCGTCGGGGTCGAACATTCCGAAGCGTTTGCCGATCTGCCAGTCGGCGGTATGCAGGATTCTGGTCACGCAGGTCTCGATCGATTCCGGAATTCGGATGTACGGTCGGGAGCATGCCAGCGTTCGCGGGCGTCTGCCGGTTCGCCAGAACCGATCGATGCTTCAGATGCGGCGAAACGCGACGGAGAAGTTGTTCGCCGGCATCGGAATCGCATCGGCCAGCGTGAATCCGGCCGTGGAAGCAGTTTCGACCACCGCTTCGAGATCCCGTACGCCCCAGCACGGATCGGTCGCTCGCAGGCTCTGATCGAACGTTGCATTGCTCGGCGCAGTGTGGGCGCCACCACGCTTGAACGGGCCATACAGGTAGAGCAGGGTACCAGGGGACATCACGGCAGCGGCATTGCGCATCAGACCGAGCGTCGCCTTCCACGGCGCAATGTGAATCATGTTGATGCAGAGCAGAACCGACGGCGCAGTTGGCAGCGTCCACCGCGTGTCCCTGGCGTCGAGCGCCAGCGGCGGCAACACATTGGTGGCACCGCTGCGCGACGTCCACGCGGCGATACTCGCGCGGTTGGACGGATCCGGATCGCTGGGCTGGAACGAGAACAACGGCAGCTGGGGAGCCAGCCACACGACGTGCTCGCCGGTGCCGCTGGCGATTTCGAGCACGTTGCCCGAATCCGGCAGCAATGCCCGCAGGACGTCGAGAATGGGACCGCGGTTGCGTTCGGTCGCTGGTGCGAACCGTCGCAGGTCGACCGGAGAATCGCTCACGGTTCGATCGGCGCTGCGGTCGTGCCGAACATGGCGAGGACAGCGGGAATGGCAAGGGCGGCCGATACTACCGACGTACTGAGAGTGCGGGAACCGACCCCATCGCGGTGGGTGAGCTGCCGGCGCCGTTCCGGACGAGACCAAGAAGAGCCACTCCCATTGATTGACATAATAATGATTACACGGTTCATGTAGGGGGTCGGTGGGGTGGTCGGATGCTGCCGGGATTCGACCGTTGGTCGCGGTCAGTGCGTCGAGTCACCGGTCCGCCACGCCCGTTCCAGGTCGTCCCACGCTTCGAGCGGCTGCAGATCCGGCACCCACGCCAATCCGGACTTGCCGTCCGACGATCGGGCGTCCGGCGTGACGACCACGTCGAGCAGCGCCGGACGGTTGGCCAGCGCCCGCGCCACGGCACCCGCCAGATCCTCCTCGCGCTCGACCCGTTCGGCGTGAAGGCCGAATGCCCGACCCATGGCGGCATGGTCGGCGAACTGCAACCGGGTCCCGACCACCTTGCCGTGCGTGTCGTTCTGGTCGTGCACTTCGATCTGCCACGCCCCGTTGTTGGCCACGACGATCAGAGGTCGTGCGCCATGGCGGACGGCGGTATCGATCTCCATCGCATTGAAACCGAAAGCACCGTCGCCAGTCGCGACGATCACTTGCCGATCCGGAAATGCGAGGCTCGCCGCGATGCCGAACGGGGTTCCGATGCCGATGCAGCCCAGGGACCCGGGATCGAGATAGGTACCGGGCGACAAGCCGACCCGCGCGAAGCTGAGGAAGTCGCCGCCATCGGCCACGACGATCGCGTCGGCCTTCATCTGGTCCTGCAACTCGGCCAGTAGTCGGTTCGGATGGATCCGGCCCTCGGCATCGGACGGCGCCTGTGCCATGGACGTGCGCAGCTTGCGCGCGCGTTCGAGATGCTTGGCCCGCATGCCGTCGGCCCACGTCCGATCCACCGCTGGCGTACGTTCACCGGCTTGCTCGATGATCGCAGACAGGGCCAGCGCGGGATCGGCAAACAATTCGGCGGCGCCCCGGCGATTGTCACGCAGCTCCGATGGCGCATCGGCGATTCGCACGAATCGGGCGTGCTTGAACACCGCCGGCGACCCATAGGCCAGCTGGAAATCCAGCCGTCGTCCCACCGTCAGCACCAGATCCGCTTCGACCATGACGGTGCCCCGCATCGCGGCGACCACCGACCCATGATCGTCCGGCACCAGGCCCTTGCTCTCACCGGTATCGAGATAGACCGCGCCGAGTTTCTGCAGCAATGCCCGCAGCGCCGGCCCGGCATCGCGTGCGCCGCGTCCGCTGATCACCAATGGACGCTTCGCCGACCACAGCAGATCGACCGCCGCGGACACCTGACCGGCATCGGGTTGCAGCGGCACCCGCGGCTTCTCGGCGAAATGCTCCGCCAACTGCATCGGGCGAGGGACATCACCCCGCAGCGTGTCGGTCGGGAAATCCAGATACACCGGCCCGGGTTCACCGCCCTGCCCCTGCGCCCGCGCGACCGCTTCGTCCAATTCCTGCAGCACGAGAGACGGTTCGCGCACGGTTCGCGCATAGCGGGTGATCGGTCGCACCAGGTCCACGTGGGGCAGATCCTGCAAACCGCCACGATTCTCCTGGGGCCGCGGCGGCCCCCCCGACAACACCAGAACCGATGCCCGTGCCAGGTGCGCGTTGGCGATACCCGTCATCGCATTGGTCAGCCCGGGTCCGGCCGTGACCAGCGCCACGCCCAACCTGCCAGTGAGTTCGCTGTGCGCATGCGCCATGTACACCGCGGCGCGTTCGTCACGGACATCGATGATGCGGATACCCTGCGCATCAGCCTGCATCCAGATCGGCATGATGTGTCCGCCGCACAGCGCGAAGATGCGATCGACTCCGCGCGCCTTCAGGAAACGTGCGATGACGCTGGCGGCACAATCGGGAGACAACGTCGGAGGCGGCATGGAATTCCTCGGCAGATGCACCGGTGGACCGGCGCTGGAAATTGTCGGGTGACCGACGTTCGGATCGCTTCAGTGCGAGGCTGCTTTCGTGTGTTTCTTCAACGGGCGCAGATCGATCGCTCCGGGCTGTTGCCGCGGGTCCATGCCCGACGGGAAGATGTGGATCTTCTGCACCTTGGCCGAAGTACCCGTGGGCAGCGCATCGACGAACAACACCCACCCCGGTGCCTTGAAATATGCCAGGCGCTCGAAACACCACGCGAACAATTCGCGGGCCAACGCTTCCCGGGTCGCTGGATCGGACGCATGGGCGGCGGTGTTCGGTACGACGCACGCCATGACCTCTTCTTCGCGCAATTCGTCCGGCACCGCGAGCACCGCCACCTGCTTCACGCGCTCGTGAGCGGTGAGACACGCCTCCACTTCCGCAGCCGCGATGTTCTCGCCGGAGCGCCGGATGATGTTCTTCTTTCGATCGAGGAAATGGAACACGCCGTCGGCATCGCGCATCACGGCGTCACCGGTATGGAACCAACCGCCGCGCCATGCTTCTTCCGTCGCTTCGGGATTCTTCAGATAGCCCGAGAAGAATCCTTTCCGAGGCGTTGTCGCGTCGTGCCGGATCACCAGTTCACCGGGCACTCCTGGCGGCACTTCCACGCCCTGCTCATCGACGGCGCGGGCTTCCACCCACGCGTTCGGGCGTCCGAATGCGCGAGTGTGGATCGACCGCGGTTCAACGCAATCGCTGATCAGTCGTCCGGTTTCCGACATCGCCCACATCTCGACCACCGGGAAACCGAAGCGCTTCTCGAACGTCTCGTGCTGGCTCGGTTCGATACCGGCGCACAGCGCGAAACGCACCCCGTGGGCCCGTTCTTCCGGACACGCCGGCAGTTTGAGCAGAATGTTGGGAATGACACCCTGAAATTGCGCCGCCGTGGCGCGAGTCGCCACAAGATCCTGCCACCACGTGCCCGCATGGAACCGGTCGGGAAAGATCAGGCATCCCCCGTTGATCAACATTGCCGGCGTCGATACCGACAAGCAGTTGGCATGGTGCAGCGGCAGCGGGTTGTACAACCGCTCCTCGCCGTCGCGCATCGCAAGGCGACCGCCCAACGACAGATAGCAGACACCGAACGTGTGAAAGTACTCGTTCGTCAGAATGCAACCCTTCGGTCGACCCGTGGTTCCGGACGTATAGAGCAATGCCGCCTCGGTAGTCGCGTCCGCCGAACCGGCGAGCGCGGCCTTCTCCGGCACCGGCAACCCATCCGGGAAGTGGTCGAACGACACATCAGGCACGCCGGGCCCCGCGCACGCGGCCCGCACATCGTCGGCCCGACCATCGACGGTGACGCACAGACTCGCTTCCGAATGCTCGATCAGGTAGCGGATCTCGTCGCGCCGGTAGTCCGGGTTGATGGGCACCACGCTGACGCCGAGCGCATTGAGCGCGTAGTAGTGAAAGAAGAATTCGGGCCGCTGATCGAACAGCATCGCCACACGATGGCCTAACCCATAGCCCGCGTGCGCATAGATCCGACGCTTCTGTTCGACGGCCGCCAACGTCTGCGCCCATGTCACCTCCCACCCATCGGGATGATAGGCACGGCCGGCACGCGGCGGAACGGCATAGGCGGCCCGATCGGCATATCTCGCCGCGGTCCGCGTCAGCGTCTGGTAGAGCGTGCCGAAGCTCGTGGCATCCATGTTCCGTCGTTCCCGTCCATCGTTTTCGTCGTGCGCCGCACCGGTCACGGCCGCACGCATCGCTGCAAGCGGATCTTAGCATTCTGAATTCAGAATTCAAAAATGCCGCCATGGAAGGCTGCACCAGGCCGTCCGGCGACGGCCACCGCCGGACGGCGGTGGCGATGAGATCGTCCCAATGGATACCGCTCGACGGTCGAGTAACCAGGAAACGCCGAA
>JAHCKV010000143.1 GCA_026125595.1 Burkholderiales bacterium
CCGCATGTCCGTTTCCCTCCAGGATATTCGCAGTGCAGCAACCGCCCTGTCCGGCGCGGTAATTCCCACGCCCTGCCTGCTGTCGCGCACGTTGTCGTCCATCGCCGGGGCCCGGGTCTGGCTCAAGTTCGAGAACCACCAGTTCACGGCCTCCTTCAAGGAGCGGGGCGCGCTCAACAAGCTGCTCCACCTGGATGCCGCCGCGCGCAAAGCCGGCGTCATCGCGGTTTCCGCGGGCAACCACGCGCAGGGCGTGGCCTACCACGCGAGCCGGCTGGGCGTTCCCTCGGTGATCGTCATGCCGCGCTTCACGCCGAACGTGAAGGTGGAGCAGACCCGTGCCCATGGCGCGGAGGTGATACTCGCCGGAGACGATTTCGATCAGGCGCGGGACCACGCGGCCGAGGTGATGACCGCGCGGGCGCTGACGTTGATCCACCCCTACGACGATCCGCTCGTGATGGCGGGGCAGGGTACCGTCGCGCTGGAGATGCTGCAGGCGGTGCCGGCACTGGACACGCTCGTGGTGCCGGTCGGCGGCGGTGGGCTGATCGGCGGCATGGCCGTGGCGACCCGTGCCATCGATCCGGACATCGCGATCTTCGGCGCCCAGACGGCGCGGTTTCCCGCGATGTTCCACGCCCGCCAGGGCACCGTGCCGGCGTTCGGAGCCGGCACGATTGCCGAAGGCGTCGCCGTGCGGCGGCCGGGCGCACACGCGATCGAAGTGGTGCGTCGTCTCGTCGACGACATGTTGCTGGTCGACGAAGGTGACATCGAGGCGGCGATCCTGCTGCTGCTCGAGATCGAGAAGACGGTCGTGGAAGGTGCCGGTGTCGTGGGACTCGCGGCCGTGCTGCGGCATCGGGAGCGCTTCGCGGGCCGGCGGGTGGGACTCGTGCTGACCGGCGGCAACATCGATCCGTTGACGCTCGCGGATCTGATCCAGCGGGGCATGGTGCGGACCGGCCGGCTGACCCGGTTGACGGTCACGCTGCGCGATCTGCCCGGCTCGCTGGCGAAGGTCACCGCGACGCTCGCCGCCGCCAGCGCCAACATCGAGGAAGTGCATCATCAGCGCGCGTTCAGCAACCTGCCGATGCAGGAAACCGAAGTCGAGTTCGTGCTGGAAACCCGGGGCTACGACCACGTGCGCCAGATCATCGACGCGCTCGCGGCCGCGGGTTTCGACGCCCGGACGACGACACCGTGACGGTGTCGCTCAGCGCTTCAGCGTGACGGTACCGCCGCATCGTTCGAGCGGCGTGATCGCTTCGGTGAGCCATTCGTCACGGATCTTCTCCGGCGCCTTGATCCGCACGCGGGCTGTGCTCGTGTCGATCTTGCCCACGTACACGTCGTAGGTCACGACCCGCGCGACGGTGTTCGCGTCGCTCGCCGGCACACGCAGCACGATGCTCGTGCGCAGCGGCACGCTGTCGGCATTCATCGGTTGCGAGTAGCTGCCTTCGAGTTCGGGTGGAACGCCGAACACGTTCTCCGCGGCGCGCGAGATGCACGGCACGGCGTCGAGGAACGATTTCGGAATCGTGGCGCGCGGGGCTTCGAACTCGTTGCGGAATTCCTCGCGGGCGGCGGCGCAGGCCGCGAGGGTGAGGAGGGCCGCGAGGGCCGTGCAGAATCGGGTGGTCGTCATGGCGCCGAAGACTACACCACAATGCTGTCCGGGCCCCGCGATGGCGGCCGCTCAGGCGGTGGTTCGCCGCACCGTGGCGTCCTTGCGCTTGACCACGCCCGGCAGCAGCTTCAAACCCAGTCCGGGTCCGGGGGGCGCCGAGATGTAGCCATCCTCGACCGGTGGCAACTGCGTGACCAGCGTCGGGTACCAGTCATAGTAGAACGCCCGGACCATCTCCTGCACCAGCGTGTTCGGGCAGTTCAGCGACAGATGCACCGATGCGGTCAGCATCACGGGGCCCGTGCAGTCGTGCGGGGCCACCGGCAGTGCCCACGCTTCGGCCATCGTTGCGATCTTCTTCGACTCGGACAGTCCGCCGCACCAGCCGACGTCCAGCATGCAGACCGACACGGCCTGTTTCTGGAACAGATCGCGGAAGCCCCAGCGCGTACCCAGCGTCTCGCTCGCGGTGACCCACACGTTGGTGCGATGGGCGTAGTCGGCGAGCGCGTCGAGATTGTTCATCTTGATCGGATCCTCATACCAGAACGGATCGAAGTCTTCCAGCGCTTCGGCGATGCGGATCGCGGCGGGCAGTTGCCACATGGAGTGAAACTCCACGTGGACGTCCATCTTGTCGCCGACGGCCTTGCGGATCTTCTCGAACGGCTTCAGCGCTTTTTTCAGATCCGCATTCGAGATGTAGGCGCCGTTGGTCGCTTCGGCCGCCGTGTCGAACGGCCAGATCTTCATGCCGGTGATGCCCATGTCGAGCAGGCTCTCGGCCAGTTCGCCGGCATCGTTCAGGAATCCCGCGAGATCTTCGTACGGACGTTTCTTCTTGTCGGCTTTCGTGGGGAGACCGAAATTGCCCGTGTCCTGCGTCGGTTTCGCACGGACATACTGATAGCCGGCGCAGGTGTTGTAGACGCGGACCTTGTCGCGCGATGCACCGCCGAGCAGCTGATGGATCGGCTGACCGGTGATCTGTCCGAACAAGTCCCACAGTGCGATGTCGATGGCGGACGCCGCGCGCATCTCGACGCCGACGCTGTTGAAACCGAGATACGTGTTCAGGAAATGATGCGAGATCCGGTCGATCTGCAGCGGGTTCTGTCCGATCAACCACGGCGCGCAGGTTTCGTGGATATGCGCGGCGACCGGCGCCACACCGTAGAAGGTTTCGCCGAGACCGATCAGCCCTTCGTCGGTGTGGATCTGCACCCACAGCAGGTTCGGGAATTCGGCGAGCTGGATGGTCTCGACGGCCGTGATCTTCATGTTGTCCTCCAGAGTTGTTGACAGCGTGTCCGACCCGACGGGAGTGTAGCGCCGGTGTCCGGATCGATGCCCGGAAGCGTCCTTCGAGCCCGATCTCGGCCTGAAAGTGGGACGCGGCGACGCGAGTGTCGAGATAGTTGACACGCCCGACGGGGGTTCGCGCGACCGACCGTTCTAATCCGTTGATCGATATGAAGCGCCCCCGGCCGGCCCGGAACCTGCAAGGCACGCCGCAGCTTCCCGCCCCCGAAGTCTTTTTGATCCGATACGGGTCCTTCGGACGGGGAGGAGACCTGCCCCGACATCAGCCGGACGATGGTGCCCCGATGCACCGTTCCACCGGTGGGGCTTTCACGAACAAGCTGAGAGAGTTCCAATCCATGCTACTCAAGCAGCCCTCCCTTGCCGAGCATCGGGGCTCGACGCTCGCGTTTTCCACCTCCCGCCTGGGCGGTGCCCGCAAACAGCAGTACGTCCTTCTGATCGAAGCTTTCGCAGTCGCCGTCGAGAAACGCCAGGAGCAGTTGCTGCGCGGCAATCACGGCATCGCTGGTGTGGACCAGGCGATCCGCCTGGTCCATGTGCTCTGCAACGAAGCCGGCATCACCGACGACGTCACGCTGGCCGCCGCGGTGCTGTACGACACCTGCGGTGAAACCCAGGCCGCGCAGATGGAGCTCCGGCGTCAGTTCGGTCCCGTGGTCGCCGGTGTGGTGTCGGAACTCACCGATCAGATCGAAGGGCGCCTCGCACCGCGCGATCCGCTCGCCGCCGGCAGCGGCACCGTCAGCCACCGCGCCAAGATGATCATCATCGCGTCCCAGATCGTGGCGCTGCGGCATCCGGGCAGCGTGCTCGACGGCTGGGGCGACGTGGCACCGGAATCCCTCGTGGTCAGTGCCCGTGCCGTCGTCGACGCCCTCCGCGGAACCCCCGCCACATTGGAATGGTTGTTCGACGAAGAGCTCGACCGGCTCCGCAAGCTGCGCCGCACGATGTCCTGACCGACCGGTCATCCCGTTGAAGTTCCGAGCCCCGCCCCGCGCGGGGCTCGTCGTTTCCGGGGCGGGCGGTAGAATCCGGGCCCATATGCCCCGATGCTCGTTTCGCATTTCGCGTCCGCGTCCGTCCCCGGCGGATTGTTGCCGGCGATGACCCCGCCCACCGGGCCGCTGACCCGCGGCGCATTCCTGCATCTGTTCACCGCGGTGATGCTGCCGATGATCATGGCGGCCATCGATCAGACGCTGCTGTCCACGGCGGCACCGGTGATCCACGAAGAGCTGGGCGGGCTGCGCGACATGGCCTGGCTCGCGCTGTCGTACCTGCTGGTATCCACCGTCGCGATCCCGATCTACGGGCGCCTGGGCGATCGCTACGGGCGCCGGCGGGTGCTGCTGATCGCGTTGGCGATCTTCACGGTCGGATCGCTGTTCTGTGCGGCGGCCCCGTCGCTGCCGATGCTGATCGCCGCGCGCGCACTGCAGGGGCTCGGCGGCGGCGGGCTGATGACGCTGTGCCAGGCGCTGATCGGCGAGCTGGTGGTGCCGCGCGAGCGGGCGCGGTTCCAGGGCTATTTCGCGACGCTGTTCGCGGTCGCCAACGTCGGTGGACCGGTGATCGGCGGCATCGTGGTCCATCACACCAGCTGGCGCTGGCTGTTCCTCGCCAATCTGCCGCTGGCGCTGCTGGCGTGGTGGCGGTTGTCGAAGCTGCCGGCCAAGGGCGGACAACCGGATGCGCCGGCTCTGGAGGACCGCTACGGTGCGTTGCTGTTCGCGGGGGCCGTCGCCACATTCCTGTGGTGGACGACGGCGGTCGGCAACCGGCTGCCGTGGCTGTCCGGATACAACGCGCTCGCCGTTGCCGTGATCGTCGTGCTCGGCTTCGCGCTGTGGCGTCGCGAACGCAGCTTCCCGAAACCGATGCTGCCGGTCGCGCTGCTGGGCCGCGCGGTGGTGTCGCGTTCCGTGGCGGCAGTGGCGCTGAACGCCGGCGCGATGCTGGCGCTCGTGTTCTTCTTCCCGACCTTCCTGCGACTGACCTACGGCACCGATCCGGCCCAGTCCGGCTTGCTGATGCTGCCGTTGACCGTCGGCATGCTGATCGGCTCCGTGACCAACGGCCGTGTCGTCTCGAAGACCGGCCACCTGACCCTGTTGCCGGTGCCGGCGTTGATGGTGACAACGCTGGCGCTGCTGGCGATGGCCGCGGTGCGTCTCGACCTTCCGGTGGCGGTCGCGCTGATGGCGCTCGCCGGCATCGGCATGGGTACCGTCATGTCGTCGGCGCAGATCCTCGTGCAGACCGAAGCCGGGCCCGGACAGGTCGGCGTCGCGACGGCCGCGGTGTCGTTGTTCCGGGCGCTCGGATCGGCCGGCGGAACGGCGGTATTCGGCGCCGTCGTGTTCGGTGCGGCTGCATTGCTCGGTACCGACGCCGCCACCGAACCGTCACCCACGGCCGTGACGACCGGATTCCGGATCGGCTTCCTGGTCACTGCGCTGATGACGGCCGGCGCGTCGTTCGCGATGTGGCGCATCCCCTCCGCGCGGCTCGCACCCGGCGCGCCATAAAAAAGGGCGCCCTTGCGAGCGCCCTGAAAGTCACCGGGGGAGACCAGGCCCGGTGGGGGAGAGACCTACTGCAACTGCGTGCTGCTACTGCCTACGAAACCGGCATCAGCCGAGCTTCACCGGAACGAACAGCTGGGCACCGTCGCGCTGCACCAGCAGCGCCACCCGGTCACCGGCCTTGCGCACCAGATCCCGCAACTGGTCGACGCTTTTCAGCGGAACGTTGTTGAGGGCCAGCAGCACATCACCCGGTTCGATGCCCGCCTGGGCCGCCGCACCGCCGACGTTCTGCACGATCAACCCGCTGCCCAGCCCGGAAGCCTGCCGTTCCTGCGGCGTCAGCTCCCGCGCCGCCACGCCCAGCCGCGGCTGCTCCGCGCCGGCTGCGGGATCTGCGTTCTCCGCGACCTTGTCCTTCATCTCGGCCAGACGCACCTTCACTTCCTGCGCCTTGCCGTCGCGCCACACCTGCAGCCGCGCATCGGTGTTCGGCTTGACCTGGGCCACGGCCAGCGGCAGGTCGGCGGCACGTTCCAGTTTCTGCTCGTTGAACTGCAGCACCACGTCGCCGGGCTTCAGGCCCGCCTTCGCTGCGGGGCTGTCCGGCTCGACCGCCGCCACCAGGGCACCGGCCGGGCGTTCCATGCCGAAGGCCTGCGCCAGCTTCGCGTCCACTTCCTGGGCCGAGATGCCGATGCGACCGCGGCTCACCTTGCCGTGGGCGAGGATCTCGCCCTTCACGTGATTCGCCACGTCGATCGGGATCGCGAACGACAGCCCCATGTAACCACCAGTGCGGCTGAAGATCTGCGAGTTGATCCCGACCACTTCACCATCGGCGTTGAACAGCGGACCACCGGAGTTGCCCGGATTCACCGCGACATCGGTCTGGATGAACGGCACATAGTTCTCTTCCGGCAGCGAGCGACCCTTGGCGCTGATCACGCCCGTGGTGACGCTGTTGTCGAAGCCGAACGGCGAACCGATGGCCAGCACCCAGTCACCGACGCGGGTCTTGCCCGGGTCGCCCAGCTTCACGACCGGCAGGCCCGTCGCTTCGATCTTCAACACCGCCACATCGGTGCGCGTATCGATGCCCACGACCTTCGCGACGAACTCGCGCCGGTCGGTCAGGCGCACCGTCACTTCATTGGCATTGCGCACCACGTGGGCGTTGGTCAGGATCGTGCCGTCTTCCGACACGATGAAACCGGAGCCCTGGCCCATCTGCGGTTGCGACTGCGGCGGTACCGGCGGCGCGAAGCGGCGATAGAACTCGAAGAACGGATCGTTCGGATCCATCGCCGGGCCGGCGGCGGTCTTGGCGTCGCCGACGACACGGATGTTCACGACGGCCGGCCCGTAGCGCTCGGCGATGTCCGCGAACGAAGGCAGTGCCAGCCGTGCGGCGCTGGTCGTCGCTTCGACGTTCGACGTGACGGCCGGTGCGCGTTCCGCGGCATCGGTGGTGGCATTGACGTAGTGGAAACCGGCAGCCGCGGCGGAAATGGCGCCGGCAGCGACCAGAACAGACACGATTCGCTTCAGTTTCATCACGACTCCTTGCATGCGTTGAACAGGTCGATGCCCTGTGTACGGCTTGCATAGTGAAGGCGTGGTCTTAAATGAAGCTTAAGCGGCCGTCTCCTTGCCGAACCGGACCGTGACACGCAATCCGTTACCGGTCGGTCGGTCCGACAGTTCGACGTGGGCACCGTGTGCGTCGGCGATGCGCCGGACGATCGCCAGGCCGATGCCCGAACCTTCGCCGTCGTTCTCGCGGCGATAGAAGCGGTCGAACACGCGCTCGCGTTCGGCGACCGGAATGCCCGGCCCGGTATCGGTCACACGCAACACCGGTGCGCCGTCCGCATCGAGGAACGCATCCACGTCCACCTGGCCGCCCGGCGGGGTGTAACGCAGCGCGTTCTGCACGAGATTCGACAGCAGGGTTTCGACGGCATCGGGATCCACCGTCGCGGTGACCGGTTCGGCGCGCTCCACACCCAGATCCAGCTGTCGTTGCTCGGCGATGCGCGACAGGTTCGTGACGACGGTCCGCGCCAGATCATCGAATCGCGTCGGCCGCTTCTCCGGGGGCTGTCCATGGGCGTCCTGCCGCGCCAGCGTCAGCAGTTGTTCCACCAGGTGGCTCGCGCGGCGCACGCCGTGTTCGAGTTCGCCGAGCATCCGCTGGC
>JAHCKV010000144.1 GCA_026125595.1 Burkholderiales bacterium
ACCCGATTCCGACGCCGAAGCTGAACAGCCACGGGCTCGAATAGGGCGTGGGGCTGCTCTGGCTGGAATGGCTGAGGTTGTACATCACCAGCGCGAATGCGTTGACGTTGCGCGAAATGGGCTGCGAGATGCCGCCGCCGGCGAACAGGCTGGTGGCGTTGCGGCGATCGGTCGTGAAGTTCGACCGATACACTTCGTAGCTCAACTGTTCGAGTTCCGCCTGTACGAAGAACGGCCCGGTGATCGTGTAGCGGGCGAACGCGCTGGCGCCGTAGTCATGGGTGGTCAGGTCGCGGTTGAACCGGTCGTCGTCGCGATAGCGATAGATCAGCGAGCCGCCGACCGCCAACTGATCCGTCAACCGGTAGCCGAGCAGCGGCCGGACGTTCACGGACGTCACGTCGCCGAAAGTCAGGCCGAGGCCGCCGCCGTAGAACCAGCGACCGCTGCCGCTGCCCATGGACACCTGGGCGAACGCGGCGGTGGGGACGAGGGTGGCGAGGACGAGCAAGGTTCGCAGCGTACGCATGGAGAACTCCGAAGATTGGGGGGTGCGATGCATAGACGTCGCGGCTTGGTTTCGGTTCGATGGGCCGTCGATGACCGGTACGTTTCGCCGTGCACGGCGGCGGTGCATCTGCACCGGGCGAGGGCGGAGATTGACATTGGCATTGGATGGTTGAACCATTGCGGCAGTGCAGGGCCGTGAACGGATCATGCGAGCCGCGGACTCGGGCTCGGGATGTGTCGCAGAACGCAGACGCGTCGAAGCCCTCCGTTCAGTGCCCGGGTTTTCCAGGCAATCACTTAGGGGACCAGCCATGAAGCGATTTGTCGCCTCGCTCGTAGTTGCGGGTGGTGTGGGTGCATGGGCCTTGACGGCCGCTGCCGACGACACGAAGGATTTGCCCGAAGACGCGAAGCTGATGGGCGAGCAGCACACCATCGCGGTGCTGCCGCCGGCCGATCCGAAGCGGCTCTATGTGCTGGAACCCGTGTTTCCGGTGTTCGTCGCCGGCAAGATCTGGGTCATCGATGGTGCCCAGCAATCGGTGCTGAGCGTGATGAGCGCCGGCTACGCACCGAATCTCGCGCTGTCGCCGGATGCCTCCGAACTCTACGTGTTCGATACGTATTGGTCCCTCGGCTTCCGTGGCAAACGGTCGGACATCGTCACGGTGTACGACGGCCTGAAGCTGACCATCAGCGCGGACATCGATCTGCCGAAGGGGCGCATGCTGGTCGTGCCGAAGAAGTCGAACGCCGAAATCTCTCCGGATGGAAGTTTCCTGTTCTCGTACAACCTGGCTCCGTCGACGACCGTCAGCGTGATCGACGCGAAGGCGCGCAAGCACGTGGCCGACATCGACATCCCGGGCTGCGGCTTGATCTTCCCGTCCGCCCCCAACCGGTTCTCGACGCTGTGTTCCGACGGGACCCTGGCCACGGCCACGTGGGATGCGTCGCTGAAAGCCAAGATCACCCGCGAACCGCCGTTCTTCGATGCCGAGAACGACCCGGTGTTCGAGCACGCGGCGATCGACAAGAAGAAGGGTCTGGTGACCTTCATCAGCTACGACGGCAATCTGTTCCCGGTGGATCTTTCGTCCGCGAAACCGAAGATCGGCGGCAAGTGGAACTTCATCCCCGACGCCGACAAGGCCGAAGGCTGGCGGCCCGGCGGCTGGCAGGTGATCGGCATCCATCGGCCGACGCAGGAGCTCTATGTGCTGATGCACAAGGGCCCCCGCTGGTCGCACAAGCAGGCCGGCGAGGAAGTCTGGGTGATCGACCAGAAGGCCAGGAAGGTCGTCCGCAGGATCCACCTGAAGGAACACGCGATCTCGGTCGCGCTGTCCCAGGACGCCGAACCGTATCTGTATACGCAGACCGAGAAACCGAGCCTGATCACGTACGACGCGAAGAGCGGCAAGGAGATCGGTGAGATGGAATTCGGCATCTCGCCCTATCTGCTTTACACGGTGGGCGACTGACCGCAGCGACGGGTGGCGACGATGATGATCGATCCGGTCCTGCAGTTGTTCGCCGTGCTGACGTTGGCGCTGGTGTTCGGTTTCGCCGCCATCAGCAAGATGACCGCGTGGGCCGAGCTCGAGGGCGTCGTGCAGAATTTTCGTCTCGTGCCGGGGCCGCTGGTGCCGTTGGTGGCGTGGCTGTTGCCGCCGGTCGAGATCGTGCTGGCGGTTCTGGCGTTCGTTCCGGCAACGCGTGCGTTTGCCGGCGCGGCGATGGCGGTGCTGCTCGCGGTGTTCGCACTGGCGATGGCGATCAACATCGTGCGGGGCCGTAACGAGATCGACTGCGGGTGCTTCCGCTCTTCGCTGCGCACGCACCTGTCGTGGTGGCTGGTATTGCGCAATGCGCTGCTGATGGTCCTGTCGGTCCTCTGCATGGTGCCGGCATCCGAACGGGCGCTGGGTTGGGCCGACAACTTCGTGATCGTGATGGCGTCACTCGTGCTGTTCCTGATGTATCTGTCGGTGGGCCTGGTCACACGGGGCCAACCGCCGACCTACGAAGAAAACTTCGAGCGCTCGCTCGCCAACCGCACCTGAGGGAGTCTGCGCCATGGGCAACGACGTGCTGCTGTATTCCAACCTGCTGCTGTGGGTCGTCGTGCTGGCGCTGGGCGCCGTCGTGTTCGGCATGATCCGGCAGATCGGCATCCTGCATGAGCGCGTCGCGCCGATGGGGGCGTTGACCAACGACCACGGTCCGGAGGTCGGCGAGATGGCGCCCGACATGAAGGTCGCCGGCATCGACGGTGAATTGATCCGGGTCGGCGGGGCCGCCGCGAACCAGAAGAGCCGGCTGCTGCTGTTCGTGTCGCCGACCTGCCCGATCTGCAAGAAGCTGCTGCCGATCGCGAAGTCGTTCGCGGCCGGCGAGCGGCTCGACGTGATCCTGGTGGGCGACGGCGACGCGAACGAACAGCGGGACATGATCGCCAAGCACGCGCTGCAGGGCATTCCATACATCAACTCGCCGCAGGTGGGCATGACGTTCCAGGTGGGCAAACTGCCCTATGCGATCCTGATCGACGAAGACGGCGTGATCCGCGCCAAGGGTCTGGTCAACAGCCGGGAGCATCTGGAGAGCCTCGCCATTGCCAAGGAGACCGGTTATGGCAGCATTCAGGCTTACCTGAAGGCGCGCGGCTACGTGAAGGACGACGCACAGAAAGAAGCGGCATGATCGTGTTCCCGGGCGATCCGCTGATCCGGATCGCCGCCACCGATCATTCCGACGCAGGAACCGACCGACGCAGCAGAGGAGACACGCCATGTTCAGCGGACTCACCCTGATCGACACGCTGTTCGAGAAGCTCAGCCGGCTGACGGCCCAGGGCGTATCGCGACGGCACTTCTTCGCCCGTCTCGGCGCGACGCTCGCCGGTGCGGCCGTGGTTCCGGTGTTGCCGGTGTCGCGCAAGGCCCACGCCGCCGAGGATCCGGCAACCGCGTGGGCGAAACAGGTCGAAGCCCAGACCACCGATCCGAAGGCCTGCAACTACTGGCGGTATTGTTCGAGCGATGGCTACCTGTGTTCGTGCTGTGGCGGTGGTCCGGCCACTTGCCCGCCGGGATCGTCGCCTTCCCCGACGTCCTGGGTGGGGTCCTGCCTCAATCCGGACGACGGCAAGATGTATCTGATCGCCTATCGGGATTGCTGCGGCAAGGATTCCTGCCCGCAATGTCCGTGTCTCGGTACCGCCGGCGAGATGCCGTCCTACCGGCCGCAGCTCAACAACGACATCATCTGGTGCTTCGGTGCCAGCTCGATGATCTACCACTGCTCCAGCGCCGCCATCGTCGGGCAGATCTGAGCGGCCGGGGTCCATCGATCATGCGGTTCCGGAAGGCCAGCTGCGTGCTGGCCTTTTGCTTGTCGGCCGGTGTCGCGTCGGTCGGTGGTGGCGCCGACATGGTGGATCCGGCCGATGTCCCGGACGTGCTGATCCAGCGCGACCGCCCGCCGGTGCCGCGCGTGCAGGCGCTGCGGACTACGCGCAACTGCCAGGGTTGCCATGGTCACGAAGGGTTTTCGGTGACCGAAGTGCCGCGGCTGCGTGACCGGGTCGGTTTCTTCACGCACACGCCCGAGGGCCGGGCCTATCTGGTGCAAGTGCCCAACGTTCTGCAGTCCCATCTGTCCGATGCCCGGCTCGCGGCAATGCTGAACTGGATGCTGGCCCGCTACAGCCGCGACCAGTTGATCGCCCCGTTCGAGCCGTACACCGCGGAGGAGGTCCAGATGCTGCGGCGGCACCGGCTCGACAGTGTCGTGCAGCGGCGGCACGACGTGATTGCCGGTCTCGTGCAGGCTGGCGTGATCCCCGATGCCGGCGTGCTGGCCTTCAGCCTGGAGCCCGGCCGTTACTGAGCCGGCGTGCGCACGTTCCGTGATTTCCCGTCGACGTTTCCTGCAGGCTGCCGGTGGCATCGCATTGCCGTTTGCCGATGTCGGATGGCGTGCCGCCCTCGGGTCATCGCCGGAACTGCCGTCGCCTGCCGAAGTGTCGTTCGATCGCAGCGAGCCCGGGCTCGCCCGTGGCGTGATCACGGCGGCGCCGGCCCGCGCGCAGGTGGATGGGCGCTGGGTATCGACGCTCGCGTACGACGGCGTGTTTCCCGGCCCGCTGCTGCGCATCCGCGAAGGCGAGACCGTACAACTGCAGTTGCGCAACCGGCTGCCGCATAAGACGAATCTGCATTTCCACGGATTGTCGATCACGCCCGGCGGACGGGGTGACAACGTCTGGATCGAAGTGCCGCCCGGTGAATCGTTCGACTATGAGTTCACGGTGCCGAAGGGCAACGCCGGGCTGCACTGGTACCACCCGCACATCCATGGCGATTCCGCGGTGCCGATGTTCCGCGGGCTGGCCGGCCCGATCCTGGTCGAGGCCGACCACGATTTCGAACACGAGCTCGATTGCGACGATCGCATCTGCGTGCTGAAGGACGTCGGCATCGACGGCGATGCGGTGGCCGAGCATCGGACCTCCGACTGGTACTTCGGCAAGGAGGGCAATCTGCTGCTCGTCAACGGCGTGCGCCGGCCCGTCATCCGTGCCACGCGCTCGCTGATGCGACTGCGGTTGCTGAACGCATCGAATGCGCGCTACTGGCGATTGAAGCTGTCGACGGAGCAGCCGTTCCATGTGATCGCCCACGACGGTTGCCTGCTCGATGCGCCGCGGGAGGCGGACGAACTGATTCTCGTGCCGGGGTCGCGGGCGGAAATTCTGGTGATGCTGGAACCTGGTGCTCCGGTCGATCTCCTGTATCTGCCGACGCCGCGGCGCGGACTTGTCGCGACGCCGGTGCAACCGATCCTGACGCTCGAGCCGCCCCCGTCCGCGACCCGTGTCGTGCTGCCGTCGCAGCTCGAATCATGGACCCGCTTCGATCCGGGCCGGGCGACGGTGGAGCGCGATGTGATCCTGTCGATCTACAACATCTGCGGCCGCTTCCTGAGCTTCGATCGCGTGGACATCGAAGCCAGGGCCGGCGCCCGCGAGATCTGGAACATCCGCAACGTCGACGTGATGGATCATCCGTTCCATCTGCACACGTGGCACTACGAGGTGCTCGACGTCGACGGCCGCGCGCCGCCCTATCCGATCCGCCACGACATGTTCAACGTCCGTGAAGGCGAGACGGTCCGCATCGGTGTCCATTTCGTGCAGCACACCGGACGCACGTTCTATCACTGCCATTTTGCCGAGCACAGCGACCAGGGCATGATGGCCATTCTGCAGGTCGCATGAAGGAGCATCCACCATGCATCGCCTGACGCTCGCCGCATCGTTTGCCGTGTTGTCGCCGTCCGCCGTCGCCGGTGATCCGGAGGCCGGGCGCGGTAATAGTTCCGCCGCCTGTTCGATTCGTCACGGCGCCGATGGCAAGGCGATGGTCCCGATGTATCTGAAGCTTGCCGGCCAGAACCGGCAGTATCTCGTGTACGCGATGAAGGCGTACAAGAGCGGCGAGCGAAAGGGGTCGATGAGCGGCATCATGGTCGCGAACGTCGCGAATCTCTCCGATCAGGATCTCGACGATCTAGCCGCGTTCTATGCCGGTCTGCCGCCCTGAGAAACGGCGCAGCGCCGCGGATCAGTCCGTCGCGCGGAGCTGCGGCAACAGCGCCGACACGATGAGATCCGGCGGGCGGTCGATCGGTGCGTGAATCGCGTCGTCCGGGGGTTCCAGCGTCGCGAACTGGGAAGTCAGCAGCGATGGCGGCATGTAATGTCCGCTGCGTCCGGCGAGTCGGGCCGAGATGATCTCCATGCTGCCGGCGAGATGCACGAAGCGCACTTCCGGAATACCGCGCGACAAGCGCTCGCGATAGATCCGCCGCAACGCCGAGCACGCGAGCACGACGGATGCGCCGCTGTCTCGCCGCTGCAGCAGCATTGCGTTCAGCGCGTCGAGCCAGGGCCAGCGGTCGTCGTCGGTCAATGGCATGCCGGCCCGCATCTTCTCGACATTGGCGCGCGAGTGGTAGTCATCGGCGTCGTGGAATTCGCAGTCCAGCGCCTGCGCGAGCAACACGCCGACCGTCGTCTTGCCGGAACCGGACACGCCCATCAGGACGACGAGGCTCATCACGAGCCGTGCTGCACCGGGTGGCCGCCGAAGCCGGCGCGCATCATTGCCAGCAGCTTCGAGCCGTAGTCGTCGTGCCCCTGACTGGAGAAGCGCGCCAGCAGCGCCAGGGTCATCACCGGTGTCGGCACACCGAGTTCGATCGCCTCGGTGGCTGTCCACCGGCCTTCGCCGGAATCGGCGACGACGGGCCGGATGGCTTCGAGCTTCTGATCGTGGCGCAGGAAGTCGGCCGTCAGATCGAGCAGCCACGAACGCACGACGCTGCCGTGACGCCACATCTCGGCGATGCCGCCGAGATCGAGATCGAATTCGCGCTTGGCTTCCATCAACGCGAAGCCCTCGGCCATCGCCTGCATCATCCCGTACTCGATGCCGTTGTGGACCATCTTGACGAAATGGCCGCTGCCCGCGGGGCCGCAATGCAGCCAGCCCTTGTCGGGTGCGGGCGCCAGCGCGCGGATCAACGGTTCGACGATCCGCGCGGCTTCGGGCGCGCCGCCGTACATGATCGCGTAGCCGTTCTCCAGGCCCCATACCCCGCCGGATACACCGGCGTCGACGAAGTGCAGGTCGTTCTGCGAAAGCAGCGCGGCACGGCGCATCGAATCGCGGTAGTTGGCATTGCCGCCGTCGACGACGACATCGCCGGGCGACAGCAGCGTCGTCAACGTCGTCAGTGTCTGTTCGGTGATCGCACCGGCCGGCAGCATGATCCAGACGACCCGTGGCGTCGGCAGTGCGGTGACGAGCGCCGCGAGATCCGCGGCGGCGGTGATGCCGGGCTCCTGCGCGACGGCGGACCGGGTGTCCGCCGATGCGTCGAACGCGGTGACTTCGATGCCGGCGCGCGCGAGGCGGCGCGCCATGTTGCCGCCCATCCGACCCAATCCGATCATGCCCAGCTTCATCGCTTTCTCCCGGCGGTGCCCGGCGCGCGGTGTGCGCTCCGTATAATCCGGCGGATCTTAATCGCATGGGACGCATCGATGGCACACGTGACCTTCGGTTCTCTGGAGGACCTGGAAGCAAAGCAGGGG
>JAHCKV010000145.1 GCA_026125595.1 Burkholderiales bacterium
GTGACGAGTTGCCCGCCGTCACGCCGGAAGAAGCTCCAGACGGCGATGGCGGCGGACGGCAGCACGAAGAAAGCCACCGTCCACAGCACGGCGGGTAACGCGAGCAGCAACCCGCGCCGGGCCTCGCGGCGCGCGCCGTGGACTTCGGCCGACGGGGAATCCAGCACGAGGCCGGGGGTCATCCGCGGCCTCGGTGGCGGCCGGCACCCACGGTCACTTCTGCAGCACGTCGGCCCAGAGATCCTGCATGGCCTGATCGAGCGCGTCGGTCGGGGACGGATACGGATAGGAGTTGGCGATGAACTTCGGCTGTTCGTCCCAACGCAGTGTCTTCTTCTGCGCCTGCGTCAGCGTCGCTTTCGCGTTGGCGGGCATGCCCCAGTAGCACGACGACGTCGCGAGCCTGGCCTGCCCGTCCGGCGACAGCACGTACTGGATGAACTGCGTCGCCGCCTTCTTTTTCTTCGATGCGGCGAACACGCCGATGGCCTGCTGCCAGCGGATGCCACCGACATCCGGCAGGACCCAGTCGAGATTCGGCTTCTCGGCGGCCAGACCGGCCACCGCGTACTCGCCGCCGCCGGCGATCACCGCCACCTGGCCCGTGGCCAGCGCGGTCTGCGACGTCGTCACGTCACCGACCAGCGCCGCATTGGCGCGCATCGCGACGAGCTTGTCGCGGATCGCAGGGAGATCCGCCGTGGTCAGGCTTTGCGGCTTCTTGCCCAGCGCCACCGCGATCTGCCCGATGATCGGCGTGTAGTAGTCGTAGATGGCGATCTTGCCTTTGTAGGCCGGGTTCCACAGGATCGTGATGTCGCGCGCCTTGTCGGCCGTGATCTTCGATTTGTCGAACGCGATCGCGTTGTAGCCAAACTTCTCCGGCACCGCGTAGGTCTTGCCGCCGACGATGTGGTACTCCGGCAGCCGGATGGCTTCGGGCACGTCGGCCAGCGGGAAATCCTTCGGATTCAGCTCCGCCAGCAACCCCCGCTGCTGGACGCGACGGACATCGGTCGAGTCGACGACGAAGACGTCCCAGTCACCAGGCTTCGATTGCTCCAGCAGCGCCAGCGCCGTCCCGGTGCCTTCGTAGTCCTTCACGTTGACCTTGATGCCGGTCTTCGCGGTGAAGCCTTTCAGGAACGCGTCGTCCGTGTGATCGCACCAGACGAGCGCGTTGATCTGTTCGGCCGCCGCCGCGGGAAACACCGCGCCTGCCGCCCACGCGAGCGGCAACAGCCAGCGGACGATACGGAACGCGCGCTGTCGCGCCGATGCCGGGTGGGCGGTGACACGATCGCAGGCCATGGGGCTTTCTCCTGAAGGGTCGCTGGAACGGATGGGGAGTGCGCGCCGCATGCGGCGTGGGAACCGTCAGCGATGCTCCTGCAAAAGCCCGACGGCGAGAAGCCCCCGGCAACGAAAAGGGCACGCGCCGCGACGCGTGCCCCTCCGCGGTGCGGGAAAAACGTCAGTCGGCCATGTCGAACAGCAGGATCTCGGCGCCGTTCGCGTCGCTGAACACGAGTTCGGACTCACCGGCGACCTTGACGCCGTCGCCGGTACCGACCGCCACACCGTTCACCTTGATCGCCCCTTTCACGACATGCACATAGGCGTGATGTCCCGAGGCCAGCGCATGCCGGACCGTGTCGCCGTCTTCCAGCACCGAGGCGTAGAGCCATGCGTCCTGATGCACGGTCACCGAACCGTCGGCGCCATCGGGCGACGCGACGAGCCGCAACCGGCCGCGCTTCTCGTCCACCGTGAAATGCTTCTGCTCGTAGCTCGGCGGGATGCCGTCGGCCTTCGGCTCGATCCAGATCTGCAGGAAGTGCACGAGATCGGCGCGCGAGTGGTTGTACTCGCTGTGGGTCACGCCGGTGCCGGCGCTCATGCGCTGCACGTCACCGGGACGGATCACCGAGCCGGTACCCATGCTGTCGCGGTGTTCCAGCGCGCCGTCGATCACGTAGCTGATGATCTCCATGTCGCGATGGGGATGCTTGCCGAACCCCATGCCGGGCGCGACGCGGTCTTCGTTGATCACGCGCAGCGACCCGAACCCCATTTCGCGCGGGTCGTAGTAGTCGGCGAAGGAAAACGTGTGGTGGCTGTCGAGCCAGCCGTGGTTGGCGTGGCCGCGGTCTTCTGCCTTGCGGATGGCGATCATGGTGCGGGCTCCTTGGTCGATGTTTTCGTCCGGATCCGGACTTCAACACTCCATGATCTGGGGGCGGACCCCGGTCTTCCTAGCGGAAAGATCTGGTTCAATTAGTCAACAAATCTGAATGAACTCAGGTTTCCGACGACAGACGTCGGCCGAGGATCGCCAAATCGCGCTTCGTGCCGTCCAGGATCGCGACGCCCGGCAGCCACCCCCACGGCTCGAAGCCACGCTTGCTGAACAGCGCGAGGCTGCCCGCGTTGTGCCCGAACACCAGCGCCACCAGCGTATGGACGTCGAGACCCGGTGCCGCCGCGATGGCTTGGTCGAGCAGCCACGTGCCGAGGCCCCGTCCGCGCTCGGCCGGGTCGATATAGATGCCGACCTCGGCCGTGCCGGCGTAGGCCGCCCGCGGATGGAAATCCGACAGACTGAGCCAACCGACGACGCCGCCGTCACGTTCCGCGACCCACAGCGGTCGCCGCGCGGGACCGTGGGCGTCGAACCAGGCTCGGCGGCTCGCGACGGTGACGGGCTCGAGATCGGCCGTCGCTTCGCGCGACGCGATGGTCGTGTTGTAGATCTCGACGATCCGCGGCAGATCGCCCGCAATCGCATCACGCCGCCGCCAGTCCGCGGTCATGGCCGGCTCAGGGCGTGAAGATCAGGCAGGTGGTCGTGCCGTGGGCCAGCAGCTTGCCGTTGACGTCGCGCAGGAAGCCCTCGGCGGTGCCCATCTGGCGACCGACGTGAATCGTCCGGCCTTCGGCGGTGACAGGGCCCGTCTGGTCGGTCATGGCGCGGACATAGTGGATCTTGATCTCGGCCGTCGTGTAGCCCTGGCCCGGCGCCAGCATCGAATGGATGGCGCACCCCATGCAGCTGTCGAGCAAGGTTGCCGCGTAGCCGCCATGGACGCTGCCGATCGGGTTGTAGAACCGCCCATCCGGATTGCCGCGGAACACCACGCGGCCCCGTTCGGCCTCCACCGGTCCGAAATCGAGGGCCTGGCCGATGGTGGGCGGCGGAATCCGGCCCGCGAGGATCGCCTGCAGGAACTCGAGGCCGCTCAGCGCCCGGATCTGCTCGGCGCCGAGCGTCGTGACGCCGGAATCATCCATCGCGCCGCCCCGCTCAAACGTGACCGGGTGCCGGCTGGGGCATGTGTCCGGCCGCATCGGGAATGTCGCGGATCTTGTGGACATTGCGCACCAGCAACGAATACATGGTCGGGATCACGAACAGCGTCAGCAACGTGCCGAGCATCAGCCCGCCGACGACGACCCATCCGATGGCCTGGCGAGACTCCGCGCCGGCGCCCTTCGACAATGCCAGCGGTACGGTCCCCAGAACCATCGCGGCGGTGGTCATCAGGATCGGGCGCAGTCGCAGCGTCGACGCTTCCGCGACGGCCTCGAACTTCTCGGCCCCCTTTTCGCGCAGCTGATTCGCGAACTCGACGATCAGGATCCCGTGCTTGGTGATCAGGCCCACCAGCATCACCAGTCCGATCTGGCTGTAGACGTTCAGCGTGCCGCCGTTGCCCGCCTTGGCGTTGAGGAACATCGCGAGCGCCGCGCCGGTCATCGCGAGCGGCACCGTCAACATGATCACGAACGGACTGACGAAACTTTCGAACTGCGCGGCGAGCACGAGGTAGATGAACACCAGCGCGAGCGCAAACGTGATCAGCATCTGGTTGCCGGACTCGCGAAACTCGCGCGAGCTGCCATCGAGATCGGTCCGCACGCCGGGGGGTAGCTCGGCGTCCACCAGATCGTCGATGAACTTCAGCACTTCACCCTGACTGGCGGTCGGCGACACATTGCCGTTGATCACGGCGGCGCGCAGCTTGTTGAAGTGGTTCAGTTCCTTCGGGCCGACGGTTTCGTTCAGTTGCACCAGATTCGACAACTGCACCAGTTCGCCGGTGCTGCCGCGCACGTAGATCGATGTCAGATCGCTCGGGCGACGCCGCTTGTCGTCTTCCATCTGCACGACGACGTCGTACTGCTTGCCTTCGCGCTTGTAACGGGTGACATCCTTGCCGCCCAGCAACGTCTCGAGCGCGCCGCCGATCGTGCTCATCGACACACCGACCGACGACGCCTTGTCGCGATCGATCTGCACGCCGAACTGCGGCTTGTTGAGCTTCAGGTCGGTGTCGAGCGCGATGATGCCGGGATATGTCGCGAGCTTCGGCATCAGCTTGGCGACGTAGCCGGACAACTCCTCATAGGAATTGCCGTAGATCACGTACTGGATCTGCTTGTCGAACAAGCCTTGCCCCAGCGACGGCGGATTCATCGCGAACGACAACGCCCCCGGCAGACCGCCAAACAGCTTCGGCCCGAGTTCCTTCGTGATGTCCTGCTGCTTGCGCGTGCGCTCGTTCCACGGCTTCAGCACCGTGAACGCGACCCCCATGTTGACCGGGTTCGGTCGATCCAGACCCGGCGCCACCACGGCGAACATGGTGTCGATCTCGGCGATGTTCTCGGTCATCTTCTCCACCGCCGCCACGTAGCTGTCCGTGTACTGCATGGTGGAGCCTTCGGGCGCCACGACGAAGGCCAGGAACAGGCCCCGGTCCTCCACCGGCGAGAGTTCGGACTTCAGCTGCTTGAACAGGAACACCATGGCGCCGAGCGTGGCCACGAACACCACCAGCACGACCCAGCGGTGGCGCAGGGTCCATTTGAGGGCACCACGAGAGCCGTTGTTCATGCCCTCGAAGAACGGCTCGGTCTTGCGGAACAGCCAGCCGTGGCTGCTGGACTTGAACAGCTTGGAGCACATCATCGGCGTCAGCGTCAGCGCGACGAAGCCCGACACCAGTACCGATGTCGCCACCGTCAGCGCGAACTCCATGAACAACTTGCCGGTGTTGCCGGTCTGGAATGCCAGGGGCACGAACACCGCGGCCAGCGTGATGGTCATCGCGATCACCGCGAAGCCGATCTCGCGCGTGCCGATGATGGCCGCCATGAACGGCTGCATGCCTTCTTCGATATGGCGGTAAACGTTTTCCAGAACCACGATGGCGTCGTCGACGACGAGGCCGATGGCGAGCACGACCCCCAGCAGGGTCAGCGTGTTCACCGAGAAGCCCATCGCGTTCAGGAACACGAAATGGCCGATCAGCGAAACCGGGATCGTCACGGCAGGAATGATCGTCGCGCGCCATTCGCGCAAGAACAGGAAGATGACCACCACCACGAGGATCAGCGCTTCGATCATCGTGCGCTTGACCGCCTCGATCGACGCCTCGATGAACTGCGAGGTGTCGACGGCAACCCACAGGTTGACGTTCTCGATCTTGGCCTGCTCCTGCAGCGACGGCACCAGCTTCTTGACCGCGGTCGCCACTTCCAGCGTGTTCGCGGTGGACTGCTTGACGATGCCGAGCCCGAGGCCGTCGACACCGTTGATGCGGATGATCTTCCGGTTCTCGTAGGGTCCGGGCGATGCGTAGCCGACGTCGCGCAGTCGCACCGGATAGCCGTTCACTTCCGAGATGATCAGGTTGTTGAATTCTTCCGGCGAGCGCAGATCGGTCTGCGCCTGGATCGTGAACTCCCGCTGCGTGCTCTCGATGCGCCCGCCGGGGGAATCGAGGTTCTGCCGCTGCAGTGCCAACTCCACGTCCTGGGACGTGAGCCCCTGGGCCGCGAGCCGTTCGCGATCGAGCCAGACCCGCATGGAATACTTGCGCTCGCCACCGATCACGACCGACGCGACACCGGGCAGTGCCTTCAATTGATCGGTGAGATATCGATCGGCGTAGTCGGTCAGATCCATCGCCGACTTGCTGTCACTCGCCAACGCCAGCCACATCACGGGTTGCGCGTCGGCTTCGATCTTCGACACCACCGGATTGTCCGCCGCCGCCGGGATGTTCTTGCGGATCCGCGACACGCGATCGCGCACGTCGTTGGCGGCACCGTCGACGTCGCGGCCGGTCACGAAGGTGACGGTGATCTGGCTCACCTCTTCGCGGCTCTGGGACTTGATGGTCTTGATGCCTTCGATGCCGGACAGCGAATCTTCCAGCGGTTGCGTGATGGCGCTTTCCATCACCTGGGCCGTGGCGCCCTTGTAGACGGTGCGAACCGACACCACCGGCGGATCGATGTTCGGATACTCGCGCACCGGCATCCGCATGTAGGACAGGAAACCGACCAGCGCGATGACCAGACTCATCACGGTGGCCAGCACCGGCCGCTTGACCGAGAGGTCGGAGAGCACCATGGCGATCAGCCTCCCTTCTTGGCGTCAGCGGCGGCGGATGATGGCGCCGCGGGCGGCGGCAACACGGTGACCGGCGCGCCGTCCTTCATCTTCATCTGGCCGTCGGTAATGACCAGCGCATCGGGTTCGAGCCCCGAGCGTACTTCGACCTCGCCCGGACGCCGCACGCCGAGCTCGATCTTGGTCAGCACCGCCTTGCCGTCGACGACGCGGTAGACGAAGGCATCGCGGCCCTGGGGCCACACGGCCTGCTCCGGAATGATCACCGCGTTGGGCTTCGCCTCGAGCAGGATCGTGACGCGCCCGAACATGCCGGGCTTCAGTTTGACCTGCGCGTTGGGCACCTGGGCACGGGCCAGCACGGTGCGCGATTTCTCGTCGACAGCCGGTTCGATGGCGTAGATGCGGCCTTCGAACACTTCACCCGGAAACGCATCGGTGCGGACCGAGACGGTCAGACCGGGGCGCAGCTTCGACACGTAGATCTCCGGCACGCGGAAATCCATCTTCAGGGAACTGACGTTCTCCAGCCGGACGATGTCTTCACCCGCCTTCACGTAGGCCCCGGGACTGATCTGCCGCAGACCCAGCACGCCGGAAAACGGCGCCGTCAGCGTGGTCTTCGACAGCGCGACTTCGTCCTGCAGGCGCTTCGCCACGGCGATATCCATCGTGCCCTTGGCGACATCCAGCGCGTCCTGGGACACGAATTTCTGGTTCAACAGTTCCTTGGTGCGCTGGAACCGCTGACTTTCCTTGGTGGCATCGGCCGCCGAAGCGGCGAGCCGCGCGCGATACTCCGCCTGATCGATCGACACGAGGCGGGCACCCTTCGTGACGGTCTGGCCTTCCTCGAAGTGCAGATCCACGACGCGGCCGGCGATCTCGGGTCGGATCACGACCGACTCGGCTGGCAGCAGCGAGCCGACCGCACTCAGTTCGTCTTCGATGAGTCCGATCTTCACCGGTACCGCCTTCACCGGAAGACCTGCCGGCGCGGCGGCCGGCGCCGGAGCCGCCGCAGCGGGCTTGCCATCGGCCGATTTCGCGGCGGCCTTGGCCGGATCGTCCGCCTTCGAATCACAGCCCGCAGCGAAAATGAGGGCGGCGAATGCGATACAAGCGGGAATGACGCGGGTCTTCGTGTTCAAGGAATCCTCGATTCGTGATGTTCCGGCGGTGTCGCCGGTCCGTTCAGATGCGGGACGGACGCTGCCGGAGG
>JAHCKV010000146.1 GCA_026125595.1 Burkholderiales bacterium
CACACTGGAGGAGAAACACATGAACACGTTGCGCGTGATTCAACGGGGCGTCGTCGCCCTCGGGGCGACCCTGGCATTCGCGTCGATGGCCCAGGCCGCCGACGCGGGTTTCCCGGCCCCGATCGGCGACTCGAGCATCGTGCCGGCGGGCGCGAAGCTCGAACGCATCTTCGACGGTGGTTGCATGCTGACCGAAGGTGTCGCAGCCGGTCACGATGGCATGATGTATTTCAGTGACATCACGTTCACCGCGTTCTGCAAGGATGCCGACAAGAAGTTCGCTCAGGCCGGCAACATCTGGAAGTACGACCCGAAGACAGGGCAGACGAGCATCTTCCGCAGCCCGTCCGGCATGTCCAACGGTCTCAAGTTCGATCGCGACGGCAACATGATCGCAGCGCTCGGTGCCGACTATGGCGGCCGCATGCTGATCAAGACCGACATGAAGACCGGCAAGTCGTACATCCTGTCCGGCCTGTACAACGGTCGGCCGTACAACGCGCTCAACGACATCACGATCGACGAGAAGGGCCGAATCTACTTCACCGACCCGCGCTATCTCGGCCATGAAGGCATCTATCAGGATGGTTATGCGGCCTATCGACTGGACCCGGACGGCAAGGTCACGCGCGTCGCCGCCGACTGCGGCAAGTGCAACGGCATCCTGATCTCGCCGGACCAGAAGACGATGTACATCGTCAGCAACGACAACGGCTGGTTCGAGTTCCAGAACCTGAAGAAGGGCGAGTCGCCGGTGCAGAACGCGCACCTGCTGCAGGCCTTCGACGTCGACGCCGATGGCAACCTGAGCAACCGTCGCGTGCTGATCGACTACGGCAAGCTCGACAAGCCCTGCAGCGGCCCCGACGGCATCCTGGCCGACGAGAAGGGCAACATCTGGCTCGCGTCCCGTTGCGAGCATCGTCCGGGCATCCAGGTCATCAATCCGCAAGGCAAGGAGCTGGCCTATATCTCCACCGGCACCGAACTGCCCACCAACCTCGGCTTCGGCCGCGGCGCGGATTCCAACCTGCTCTACCTCACGTCGGGCAAGAGCCTCTACAAGATCCGGGTCGGCGTGAAGGGTTACCAACTGCCCTGATCGGGCATTGAGCGAAGGGTGGGGGCGCGAGTCCCCACCGCGCGTTGCATGAAGGGGAACATCGATGTCGGAAGTATCGGCTCCCGTCTGGCGCTCGCGCCAGGCCATATCGAACCACGTGTTGACGCCGGCGCAGGTCGAGGCATTCGGCCGTGACGGCTATCACTTTCCGCTGCCGGCGTTCTCGCCAGCGGAGATTCAGCGATACCGTGACACGCTCGAGGGCTTCGAGCGACGCGTGGGCGGCAGTCTCACCGGACAGCTGCGCAACAAGCCCCATCTGTTGTTCACGTGGGCGGACGAGATGGTTCGTCATCCGGCGATCCTCGATGCGGTCGAGGACGTGCTCGGTCCGGATCTGCTGGTCTGGAGTTCGAGCTTCTTCACGAAGGAAGCGCGCGACCCGGGCTACGTGTCGTGGCATCAGGATTCGACGTACTGGGGCCTGTCGGAACCGGACGTCGTCACGGCGTGGATCGCATTCTCCGACAGCGTGGTCGAGAACGGCTGCATGCGCGTCATCCCGGGGACACACCGGTTCGATCAACTGCCGCACAAAGACACCTTTGCGCAGAACAACATGCTGACCCGCGGGCAGGAAGTCATGGTCGATGTCGATCCGCAGCAGGCGATCGACATCGAGCTGCAACCGGGGCAGTTCTCGCTGCATCACGTGCGCGTGGTGCACGGTTCCGAACCGAATCCGTCCGGGCGCCGCCGCATCGGCTTCGCGGTGCGCTACGTGCCGACGTACGTGCGGCAGACGGCCGGCCCGCGCGATTCCGCGATGCTCGTCCGCGGGACCGATCGCTATCACCACTTCGATCCGGAGCCGCGGCCGAAGGTCGATTTCGGCGACCACGAGCAGGCGACGCACCGGCGCATCACCGAGGAAGCCGTGCGCATCCTGTACCGCGGGACCGACAAGGTCACGTAGCGCCGGGCGAAGACGGTCGATGATTCTCGAAGTCGCGGTGCTGAATGTGCGGTCCGGCGGCCAGAGTGCGTTCGAAGCGGCGTTTCGCGAGGCGCAGGCCATCATCGCGGCGATGCCCGGCTATCGGTCGCACGAACTGCGCCGCTGCATCGAAGCCGAAAGCCGCTATCTGCTGCTCGTGCAATGGGAAACGCTGGAAGACCACACCGTGGGCTTCCGGGAGTCACCGGAGTACCAGCGCTGGAAGCGGCTGTTGCATCATTTCTACGATCCGTTCCCGGTGGTGGAGCACTACATCGCCGTGCCGGGATCGGACGGCGTGAAGCGCACCAACGCATAACAACCACGGTCGGGCGGCGCGGCAAGCGCGGCACCGGCTCCGGCAGTCTGGGAGGAGTCCATGGAATACGTCACCGGCGGCCTGCTGCTGGCAGCCTTTCTGGTGGTGGTGGTCGCGATCGTGCGCGGCCAGAGTCCGATCATCATGCTGCTGGTGCTGACACTCGCCTGGGCGATCATCGCCGGCATCGGCGTCGACGACATCCAGTCGAAGATCCTGCAGGGCGGTGGCGTCCAGTACGCGGGCGCGGTCATCATCATCGTGTTCGGTGCATGGTTCGCGCAGGTGCTGATCCAGACCGGCATTGCGGAGAGCGTCATCCGGTCGGCGGTGGAGCTGGCCGGTGATCGACCGATGGTGACGGCCTTCACGGTCAATCTGGTCACGGCGCTGCTGTTCACGTCGATGTACGGCGTGGGCGCCGCCATCGCGATCGGCGTGATCGCGCTGCCGATCATGCTGAGCCAGGGCATTCCGGCACGGGTCGCGGCGCCGGTGTTCACGATGGGTATCGGCGCGGGCACGTTCGTGAATCTGGTGCAGTTCGGCACGTTCGAGAAGCTGTTTCCCGGCATTCGTTACGAAGCGCCGTGGCTGCAGTACTGGTTCATCGGCATGCTCGTGTATCTCGCGTGCGCGTGGCTGATGATCTGGATCAACCTGCGTCGGCTCGGCGTGCGGCATGCGGCGTCGGTCGATACGGTCGCGGCACCGCCGCAGCGCAAGCGCACGCCGTACTACACGTACATCGTGCCGATCCTGCCGGTACTGATGATCATGGTGTTCAAGTGGGCCATCATCCCCACGTTCCTCGTCTGCATCGTCGCCGCCCTCGCGCTGACGTGGAAGGACCGCACGTTGCAGGGCCATCTCAACCTGTTCAACAAGACGTTCTTCGATGCGTTCCCCGACATTGCGACCATCGCGGCGCTGTGGACCATCTGCGGCATGATCATCGTGGCCGGGCAGATGCCCGAGATCGCCGGGGCGTTGCGCCCGATCTTCGATCCGATCCTGCCGCACTCCACGTTGCAGGCCGCGTTGTTCTTCGCGGTGCTGGGCGGCATCGGCAGCATCTATCGCGGGCCGCTGGTGGTTGTCGGCACGGGCGCCGCGCTGCTCGCGATCATCCTGTCGAACAACGAGATCCCGATTCCCTATCTGTACGCGCTGTGGCTCGCGCCGACCGTGATGCAGGGCAGCGTCGATCCGACCAACTCGTGGACGCTGTGGACCATCGGCTACACCAAGGTGTCCCACGGCCAGTTCCTGCGTACCGCGTTTCCGTACGGTTGTCTGATGGTCGTGGTCTGCTCCGCCATCTGCTACGCGATGTTCGGCTGACGAAGGAACCGGATCATGGAATCGAAGCGCACTTTTCGCATCGGCATCGATGTCGGCGGCACGTTCACCAAGGCGGTGCTGATCGACAATGCCACCTACGAGGTCGTCGATCGCTATTCCGTGATGACGACCCACGCCGACGAACGCGGCGTCGCGAAAGGCGTCGTCGAAGTGTTTCGCAACGTGCTGGAACGCTCGGCCGTCGATCCGAAGGACGTGGTCTTCCTGGCCCACAGCACCACGCAGGCAACCAACGCGCTGCTCGAAGGCGATGTGGCGGCCGTTGGCGTGATCGGCATGGCGAGCCGGGTCGAGGCCTTGCTGGCGCGGGGACAGAGCAGCATCAAGGAGATCGAACTCGCGCCGGGCCGGAATCTGCGGCCGCAGCATCGTTTCCTGACCACGGATGCGCTCGACGAGAACACCGTTCGGGAGGCCCTCGAAGGGTTGCGCAGCGCAGGTGCCCAGGTCGTCGTCGCCACCAGTGCCTTCGGTGTAGACGACACCAGCGGTGAAGAACTCGTGATGCGCGTTGCCGCCGAGATGGGGATCGCCGTCACGGGTGGACACGAGATCACGAAACTGTACGGGCTCACCACTCGTACGCGGACCGCCGTCATCAACGCCAGCATCCTGCCGAAGATGATCGGCACGGCCAACATGACCGAAGCGAGCGTGCGTGAGGCCGGCATCCTTGCGCCGCTGATGATCATGCGCGGCGACGGCGGCGTGATGGACGTGCAGGAGATGCGCCGGCGCCCCGTCGTGACGATGCTGTCGGGTCCGGCCGCCAGCGTTGCCGGCGCGTTGATGTACCTGCGCGTGTCCGACGGCATCTATTTCGAAGTGGGCGGCACCAGCACGAACATCGGCGTGATCCGCAACGGCCGGCCGACCATCAAGCACGCACGGGTCGGCGGCCACGACACCTACGTCAATTCGCTCGATGTCCGTGTGATCGGCATCGCCGGCGGCAGCATGGTGCGCATCCGCGGCCGCGACGTCACCGATGTCGGGCCGCGCAGCGCGCATATCGCCGGCCTGCCGTACGCCGCCTTCGCGGATCCGGCCGATCTGGTCGGCGCGCAGGTGGAGACGTTCCGTCCGAAGGAAGGTGATCCGGACGACTACGTCGCGATCCGCACCGCGAATGGCAAGCGCTTCGCCGTCACCAACACGTGCGCCGCCAACGTGCTTGGCTATGCGAAGCCGGGCATGCACGCCTATGCCGGACCGGAATCCGCACGGCTCGCGATCGCGCCGTTGGCCGAGCTGATGGGGGTCCCAGTCGACGAGGTCGCGCGCCGCATTCTGACGTGCGCCACCGACAAGGTGCTCCCGGTCGTCGAAGATCTGGTGCGCGAGTACGGCCTCGATCGCGACCAGACGATGCTGGTGGGCGAAGGCGGCGGCGCGGCTGCACTGATACCGTTCGGTGCCGAGCGGATGGGATTGCAGTTCAAGATCTCGAAGGATGCCGAAGTGATCTCGTCGATCGGCGTCGCGCTGGCGCTGGTGCGCGAGACCATCGAGCGGCAGATTCCGAACCCGACGCCGGAAGATCTGCAGCGCATCAAGCGCGAAGCCCTCGATGCCGTCGTCAAGCTCGGCGCCGCGCCGGAGCACACCGAGGTGACCATCGAGGTCGATCCGCAGACGCAGCGCGTCCGCGCGACGGCGATGGGCGCTTCCGAGATGCGGGCGCAGGATCCGAGCAAGCAGGTGACCGAGGACGAAGCGCGCGCCATCGCCGCCACGTCGATGGGCGTGTCGCCCGACGCCGTCAGGTTGATGGCGTCGACCGATCAGGTGCGCGTGTTCCAGGGCGCGATCGAGGAGCGCAAATGGCGCATCTTCCGGTCGAAGCGGACGCCGGTGCGCGCCGTAGACTGCGAAGGGGTGATCCGCGTGCAGCGCAGCGACGGTGTCGTGACCGGCTCCACGGCGGGCACGGGTCTCGACGACCTGAAGCGGTTGTGGGAATCGGTGACCATCTACAACGGCGACAGCGTGATCACACCCGATGTGTTCGTGATCGCCGGGCGCCGCGTGGTCGATCTGTCCGGCGTCAACGCGCTGGATCAGGCGCTCGCGATCGGACGCAGCGAGCTCGACGGTCTGGCGCCGGAGACGCCGGTCGCGCTGATCAGCATCCAGGGTGCCCGTGGCCTCTAGCGAAATGCCCCTGTCGTATGCCGTGCGCGACGCCGGAGAGTGTCGTCCTTTCATCGCGGCGACGCCGGAATCGCTCGGTCTTTCGATGTTGCTGGACGATGCGTTGATCCATCGCGTGCCGGACGCCGGGCGCCTGGCCCTGGTGGATGCTGCATTGGTGGAGGGCCATCGTTGGGCCGCAGCCGTCGATGCGCGATGGGGGAGTGATCCGGTGCGGATCGCCGAACGCTGTGACGTGCGCATCGAGGAAGTCGACGATCTGTCCGGTTACGGCACGACACTGGTGTTTGCCGACTACGCGCCGTCGACGCGAACGATCACGTTGTACCGGCCGGCGTTGGCTCGACTGGATCGTTTGCTGGCCGCACCCGACATCGCGACCCACGTCGGCGTCGACACCTGCCGTGGCTTGTTCATCGCCCACGAACTGTTTCATCATTTCGATTGCACCGACGCGCGCGGGCCGCTCGCGCGCCGCCATCCGGTCACCGTACTGCGCCTCGGGCGTTGGCGACTGACGTCCGGGTTGACCAGTCTGGCCGAGATCGCCGCCGGCGCATTCGCGCAATCGCTGCTCCGGCTGCGGGTCCATCCCCGCTGGGTCGACCTGCTGGTGGCCGGTCGCGTCGCGAGCCCACCCGCTTCCTTCAACGCCGAACCCATCCTGCGCCCATGAAATTTCAGGCAGCCGTACTGAATGCCGTCGACGCACCGCTGACCATCGACACGCTCGACATGGCGCCGTTGCAGCCGACCGATGTGCTGGTGAGGATCCGCGCGAGCGGCCTCTGCCACACCGACCTCGAATCGATCCAGGGCTCGCTCGTGTATCCACTGCCGATCGTGCTCGGTCACGAAGGCGCGGGAATCGTCGAGGCCGTGGGCCGCGACGTGACGGCCGTGCGGCCGGGCGACCATGTGATCTGTTCGTGGAATCCGCACTGCGGTCACTGTTTCTACTGCGAACGGGATCATCCGATCCTGTGCGAGCCGTTCACGCGGCACCAGCCGAAAGGCCTGCTGCTCGACGGCACGTCGCGGATGTCGCGCGATGGCGAACAAGTGCACCACTACTCGGTGACGTCGACCCATGCGGAATACACCGTGGTGCCCGAATCCGGCGCCATCGTCGTACCGAAGGAACTGCCGTTCGATCGTGCCTGCATCATCGGTTGCGGCGTGATGACCGGCATCGGCGCGGCGGTGCGCAAGGCGAAGATCGAACCCGGTTCGAGTGTCGTCGTGTTCGGCTGCGGCGCCGTCGGTTTGAATGCCATCCAGGGTGCGGTGCTGTGCAACGCCGACACGATCATCGCGGTCGACGTCGGTGCGGCCAAACTCGAACGGGCCGCGGCATTCGGCGCGACCCACGGCGTCGACGCGGTAACCGACGACGCGCTGGCGCGCATCCGTGCGCTGACGGGCGGGCGCGGCGCGGACTACGTGATCGAATCCGCCGGGCGACGCGAGACGTTCCGGCTGTCGGTCGAAGCCGTGCGGCCCGGCGGCGATGTCGTCTGGCTCGGCAAGATCAACGTCGACCAGGACGTGAGCTTCCGCTGGGGATCGTTGATGGGCGAGAAGCGCATCGTGCGATCGAGTTACGGCGCGGCGCGACCCCGCCGCGATTTCCCGTGGCTCGCGCAGCAGTATCTCGACGGCAAGTTGAAGCTCGACGAGCTGGTGACGCG
>JAHCKV010000147.1 GCA_026125595.1 Burkholderiales bacterium
GTAATCCCCATGCTGCCCTGAATGGAGCGTCGCGCGAGCCGGGCAGGGTGACCGGGTTTCCTCTCGTCGGAGTAGGCCGGAGTAGGCGCGGCGAAGCTGGTGATGCTCGGAAACAGTCTCGCGATGATGGACGGACGACTATGCGGCCCGGGATGGGAGCGCCACTACGTTGCCCGCTGGAGTCTCACCCATCACGTAGGCGCCCCATGCGTCCAGCAGTTGGCGGCGCTCAGTCGCGAATAGCGCCCGGTTGTATGCCGCCCGGATCTTGTCGCCCTCTCGATGCGCGAGGCATGCCTCGATCACGTCGGGACGAGCGGCGCCGGTCTCGTTGGCCCATGTACTGAAGGTGGAGCGAAACCCGTGGACGGTGACGTCGGAGCGTCCCATGCGCTTGAGCAACGCCAGCATCGCCATGTTGGACATCGGCCGGGTCAGATCGGCCGCGGACGGGAAGACGTAGCACGATCCCGCGGTCTGCTGCTGTCGCAGAATGACAAGCGCTCGGTCGCTCAGGTGAACTCGATGCTCTTCGCCCGCCTTCATGCGTTTCGCAGGGATAACCCACAGCGCGCGATCCAGATCGAACTCGGACCACGTCGCGCCGATCGTCTCGCCCGTCCTTGCAGCCGTCACGATGGTGAACTCGAGCGCCCGGGAGGCGATGCCGGGCTGTTCTTGAAGGTGGCCCAGAAAGGCGGGAAGCGCGTCGAAAGGCAACGAAGGGCGCGGCGTGCTGCGCCGGGGCACGCTTTGCTTCTTGAGCTTCGCGCGCACTGCCGATACTGGGTTGACGGCGACGAGATCGCGCTCGATCGCATCGTCGAAGATCTCGTCCAGGCGCCGCCGAACTCGAATCGCGGTGTCGGCCATGCGATTCTGCAGATCGCGAAGTAGATCGAGAATCTCCGCTCGACTGATTTCCGCGACCGGCTTGTGCCACAGTTGCGCAGGAACGTGGTTCTCCAGGGACCGGATCCAATCGGCCGAGAACTTGTTCGACCGCACCGGCTCGACAACACGTTCGTGATAGGCGCGCGCATACCGTGCCAACGTCGTCGTGCTTTGCTGGACGATTCGGCGTTGCGCCTCAGCTTCCTTGGCGGCCTGACGCGCCCGCCCCCGCTCATCGATCGGATCGACCGGCGGGAGGCTGGCCAGCATCGCCCGGGCTTGGGCCGCCAAGTCGCGCGCTTGCGTGAGGCTCGCTCCCGCGGCTTGGGCGCTCTGACGCGAGCATGCACCCAGTCCCATTTCGCGACGTTTGCCGTTCGGAGCGGTGTAGCGGAACACCCATGCGGCTGTCTCGTGCGAGCACCGTAGAAGGAGACCGCCGCCGTCCGAGATGTCGCCATCTCGCGCCGTCATCACCTCACGAACCGAAAGAAGATTGATCCGCGCCGCTTGTTTTCGTTTCGCCATACCTTCACTCCGAGTCAGGCGCTGGCGATCCGCCAGCCGATCCGCCAGTAACTCGTGCATCGGGATGCACTTCGGCGGGCTCGTCGTGCACTTCACGACAGCGAATCCAGATTACTTCGCCTGATACATCAAGTGATTACTGCACCCTGATGCGTCGTTCGTGCACTTCAGTGAAAGTATTTTGTGGTGCCGGAGATAGGAATCGAACCTACGACCTTCGCATTACGAATGCGCTGCTCTACCAACTGAGCTACTCCGGCGCGAAAAGGGCGCGATGATAGCCAAACGCCCCCCGGCTGTCACCGGTTCCGAAACGCCGGTTTTCTTTTCTCGACGAATGCAGCCATGCCTTCCTTCTGGTCTTCGGTCGCAAAGCCGGAGTGGAACAGCCGCCGCTCGAACCGCACACCTTCGGCCAACGTCGTCTCGAACGCCCGGTTCACGGACTCCTTGGCCATCATCACGATGGGCAGGCTCAGCTCGGCGATCTTGGCGGCGGTGGCCAGCGCGTCGTCGAGCAGCTGGGCCAGCGGCACCACGCGACTGACCAGACCACAGCGCTCGGCCTCGGCGGCATCCATCATCCGCGCCTGGCCCAGCAATACCATCTCCATGGCCTTCGACTTGCCGACGAAGCGCGGCAGCCGCTGCGTGCCGCCGGCACCCGGGATGATCCCCAGATTGATCTCGGGTTGACCGAACTTCGCGTTGTCGGCCGCGAGGATGAAATCGCACATCATCGCCAGCTCGCAGCCCCCGCCCAGCGCGTAGCCGGCCACCGCGGCGATGACGGGCTTGCGACACCGCGACACCCGCTCCCACTCCGCCGTGATGAAATCCTCGGTGTAGACGTCCATGTAGCTCTTGGTCTGCATGGCCTTGATGTCCGCGCCGGCGGCGAACGCCTTGTCGCTGCCGGTGATGACGATGGCGCCGATCTGCGAATCGGCCTCGAACCCGTCGAGGGCACGGGACAGTTCCTGCATCAGGTCGGGCGACAGCGCGTTCAGCGCCTTGGGCCGGTTCAGCGTCACGAGACCGACCTTGCCGCGGGTCTCGACGAGAATGTTCTCGTAGGTCATGGAAATTCGCGTCCTCTTGGGGATGTGGAGATAATCGGCGCGCTCCGGCCGGGCCGGCGCTGCAAATCGACAAACAGACGAAACGGGGCTGCGACGGCCCCGCGCGAGGAGCGGATTATGCCTTTCGAAGCCATTCGGTTCGACGTGACGGACCAGATTGCCACCATCACCCTGCACCGCCCCGAGCGGCTCAACAGTTTCACGGAGGCGATGCACGTCGAGCTGCGTGCGGCGATGGACGAAGTCGAGAAGCCCGGCGTGGCGCGCGCCCTGATCATCACCGGCAGCGGTCGCGGCTTCTCCGCCGGCCAGGATCTCGCCGACAGCGCGTTCTCGCTGCAGGGTGCCGACTTCGACGTGGGCGCCACGCTGGAGAAGAACTACAACCCGCTGCTGGCGCGGTTGCGCGCACTGCCGATGCCGGTGATTGCGGCCGTCAACGGCGTGGCCGCCGGCGCCGCCGCCAATCTCGCCCTCGCCTGCGATCTGGTGTTCGCCGGCCGCTCCGCGTATTTCCTGCAGGCATTCGCCAAGATCGGACTGATCCCGGATGCCGGCGGCACCTACAGCCTGCCCCATCGGGTCGGCATGGCCCGGGCGCTCGGACTGGCGCTGCTGGCCGAACCGCTGCCGGCCGAGAAGGCTGCCGAGTGGGGTCTGATCTGGAAGTGCGTCGACGACGACAAACTGATGGACGAGGTCACGACGCTGGCGCGCAAGCTCGCGCAGGGGCCGACCCGCGCCTATGCACTGATCAAGCAATCGCTGTATGCCGCTGCGGACAATGACTTCACGACCCAGGTGGCGCTCGAAGCGGAGCTGCAACGGGCCGCCGGCGCGACCGCCGATTTCCGCGAAGGCGTCGGGGCGTTCCTGGAAAAACGCGCACCGCATTTCACAGGTCGCTGACGCCGCCGCGGGCGGACTTCCGGCAACGCGACGGCCGCCCGCATCATCCGACCCTTCACCTTTGCGCGGGGCTGCCGATGACCCGTTCGGGCTATCGGCGGCAGGCTCGCCCGCCGGTCGTTCCGACCGTCCGACCGCTCATCGGCCCGATTTGCGTCACCGCCGCACCGGTTCCTACCATCGCCTCGACCTGAACAAGGGACACTCCGCATGCACTCCTCGCGTCAACGACAAGCCGGCGTCACGCTGATCGAATTGCTCATCGTCGCGGTGATGGCCGGCATCCTCGCGGCCGTCGCGATTCCCGCCTACCGGGACTACGCGATCCGCGGTCAGTTGACCGATGCCCAGTCCGTCCTCGGCGCCACGCGAGCCCGGCTCGAGCAGTACTACCAGGACAACCGCAGCTATCCCGCGGCCTGCGGTGGCACGGCCGGCGGCCTGCCGACCTTCGCGATGCCGGGCGACAGCACCTACTTCACCTATGCGTGTTCCCAGAACGGCGGGACCGCCGGCCAGACCTTCAACGTCGATGCCGCCGGCCGGACCGGTACCTCGACGGCCGGCTTCACGCTGCGCATCAACGAGCAGGGCAACCGCAGCACGGTCGCCGTGCCCACCGCGAACGGCTGGAGCCTGCCGACCAACAACGACTGCTGGGTCATCAAGAAGCCGAACCGATGCTGATCGCAGCCCCAACGCGCCAACGCGGCGTCAGCCTGCTCGAATTCATGGTGGCGTTCACGCTGGTCGGAATCCTCACGGCGGTCGCGGTTCCGTCGTTCCGTGACTGGATCCAGAACAGCCAGGTCCGGACCGCGGCCGAGTCGATCAGCAACGGCATCACCTACGCCCGGTCGGAAGCGATCGCCAGAACACAGCCCGTTAGCGAGGTGATCGCTTGCGACCGGCAGCGGCTGGCGGTCAACGGTTCGAACGCGACCTCGCCGGCAACGGGACATGGCAACTGGTGCAGGCGCGCGGCGCCACGGAGGCGACACCCAACGCTGCCGTGACGGCGTCCCAGGCCACCGTCATGTTCCTCGGCACCGGTGTCGTGACACCCGTGCCCACGACACCGATCGTCATCGATGTGACAAACCCGACCGGTGGCTCCTGCATCTCGCAGAGCGGCGACGGCGACGTGCGATGCATGCGCGTGACGGTCAGCGCGGCCGGGCAGGTGCGCATGTGCGATCCGGCGCTGGCCGCGACCGCCGCCAGTGGATGTCGCCCCTGATGCGTCCCTTCGCCATGCCCTCTTCCACCGCCGCGGCGACGCGCGCCCAGCGTGGCTTCATGATGCTCGAAGCGCTGATCGCGATCCTGATCTTCTCGCTCGGCATCCTGGCGATCATCGGCCTGCAGGCGCAGTCGGTACGCAATTCCGCCGAAGCGAAGTACCGCGCCGACGCAAGCTTCCTCGCCAACCAGATCATCGGCCGGATGTGGGCCAATCGTGGAGCCCTGGCGAGCTATGCGTACAACGCCAACGGCACCTGCACCAGCGCCGGGTCGGCACCGACGTTCGCCGACGTTACGTCGTGGGCGGCGAACGTCTCGACACTGTTGCCGGACGCGCCGGCGACGCGTCAATCGATCACGGTCGCCAACGACCGGACCGTCACGGTGCGCATCTGCTGGACCTCGCCCACCGGCCCCCACAACATGCTCGTGACGACGCGCATCAGCAACTGAGGCCCCTCCGACCATGATGTCGCTTTCCCGTCGTCCGGCCCGTCGCTCCGCGGGCCTCAGCCTGATCGACATCCTCGTCGGGATGGTCATCGGCCTGATCGGCATGATCGTCGTGTTCCAGTCGTTCAGTGCGTTCGAGGGCCAGAAGCGCAGCACCACGGCCGGCAACGATGCACAGGAGAGCGGACTGCTCGGATTGACCAGCATCGAGCGCGAGGCACGACTCGCCGGCTACGGCATGTTCTACGCGGGGGTGCCGATCTGCACGACATTGAACGAATGGAACGGCGGCGGCATCGTCAGCACGTCCCCGTTCATGCCGGTCCGGATCATCGATGGCGGCAGCGGCTTGTCGGATACGGTCACGGTCAGCTATGCGTTGTCCGCGTTCGCTGCGACGCCGTCCCAGGTCCAGGTCGCGGTCGACGGCACGGTCCAGAGGATCATGGTCGACAACACCGCCCGCAACGCCGGATTCGCTGTCGGCAACATCATCTTCCTCGGCAACGCCTATGCCGTACCGCGGCGACCGTGCGCACGTCTGCAGGTTTCGTCGTTGGACACCACCCAGCAGGCGACCGGCTACCTGGGACTCAACATCGCCAACGGCGGCGCCACGCCCGCGAATCCACCCATCGGCAGCTTGCCGGCGCTGCTCGGCAATCTCACGTACGGCAGCGATCCGTCCCTGCCGTCCGTGGTGGTGAACATGGGCGGACTGCGCCGGGTTCAATACTCCGTCACGCTCGACAGTGCCCGCAACGGCCAGTTGATGTCGCGCGATCTGAACGCCGCCGCGCCCACCGACATCGCCATCGCCGACGGCATCGTCAACCTGCAGGCGCAGTACGGGGTCGCCGCGACGGCGACCGACCAGAACGTCAACGCATGGGTCGAGCCGACCGGCATCTGGGCGATTCCGACCGAAGCCAATGCCGGCCGCATCAAGGCCGTGCGGATCGCACTGGTGGCGCGCAGTCAGTTGCTCGAAAGGGAAATCGTCCAGCAACGCGATCAGCAATGCCGCGACTCCACCGGCGCCGTGATCAACGCGAACGGCCCGTGCGCCTGGTTCGACGCCGGCGCGCCGACCATCACGCTCAGCGCGGATCCCGAATGGCGCCGCTACCGCTACCGCGTCTACGAAACCATCATCCCGATGCGCAACGTCATGTGGCAGGCATTCCAATGAGCGATCAACTGTCGAAGGGACGCGTTGTCCGGTCCCGACCGATGGCGCGGCAACGCGGTGTCGTGCTGGTGATCTCGCTGATCGTGCTGGTGGCGATGACCCTCGCCGGCATCGCACTGGTCCGCTCGACGGATACCGCCAGCGTGATCTCCGGCAACTTCGCGTTCCGGCAGGCCGCGTTGCAGGCCGTCGATACCGGTGTGGAATCCGCCTTCCTGGCGATCACGCAGGCCGGCGGCTACGCGAGTGCCGCCGCCGCGACCACCGCCGCGACGACCACCGGCGGCATCTACTCACCGATTCTGCTGACGGATACCAGTCCGGCCGACGGCGTACCCGACGTCGACTGGTCGACCATCACGCCGGTGGACGTCAACGGCAACGCGGTGCGCTGGGTCATCGAGCGCATGTGCTCGCAGAACATCGATCCGGGGGCTCCGGATCTCATTCGCATCAACTGCTCGATCGTCTACGGTCCCGACGGCGAGAGCAAACGCGAGGCCGGCTTGGTGAATCCGATCCAGTCCACCGCCTACCGCATCACCATCCGCGTCACCGGCCCCCGCAACACGGTGGTCACCACGCAGTCCGTCGTCGCGATGTGAGGCCCGAGCACCTCGCGACCCCGGCACGCGCCGAACTCAGGAGCATTCCGATGCGACATCGTCATTCCCTCGCCACCCGCGCGCTGGCCTACGCGCTGACCGTCCTGATCACGTGGGCCCAACTGGCGCCGTTGGCCAGTGCCGTCCCGACCGACTTGGGTGACGCACCGCCATCGACCCGCGGCCGCGCGAAGCCGAACATGATCATGGCAGTGGACGATTCCGCGTCGATGGACAGCGAGTACTCGCCGGTGCGGGGCTTCTCCACCAACGACGGTGCGGCCTGGTGGAACGTGAACGTCGATTCGTTCGTCGGCTGCGGTGCTGCCGACGAAGCGGTGGCCCCGGCCGCCGGCGGCTGCAACGCCGCGCTGACGGACCCCGCCCAGATGCTGTCGCTCGAAACAGGTGTTGCCGCTGCGAAGATCAACTTCAACATCGCCGGCGGCGCCAGCGGCACCTGGAAAAAGTACGTCTATCTGTTCCCCAACGGCCAATGCGGCGCCAACTGCGCCACCCGGGGCAACGGGGATTCCGACAACGACCACTTCGCCATTCCGCCGACCCGGGAATTCGCCTTCTTCCGCAGCCCCGTGTTCAACGCTCAGTACTACAACCCGGCCATCCGCTACGACCCCTGGCGGCCGTACAACGACGGCGCCACCACCATCA
>JAHCKV010000148.1 GCA_026125595.1 Burkholderiales bacterium
GCCATCACGGCGGCGATCCACCGCATGCCCGCTCTCATTGCGTGAGACCGACGACCCCCAGCACGAAGGCATAGGTGAACGCGATCTCCCTCAGATAGTCGTAGCGGCCCGACGCACCGGCGTGGCCGGCATCCATGTTGATCTTCAACAACAACGGATTGGCATCCGTCTTCAGGGTTCGCAGCTTGGCGACGTACTTCGCGGGTTCCCAGTACATCACTTGGCTGTCGTGCAGCGAGGTTTCCACCAGCATCGCGGGATAGTCCTTCGGCTCCAGGTTGTCATAGGGAGAATAAGAAAGAATGTAGTCGTACGCCAATTGGTCATTGGGGTTACCCCACTCCTCGTACTCTCCAGTGGTCAGCGGCAATGAATCGTCCAGCATGGTGTTGATCACGTCGACGAACGGCACCTGGGACACGACGGCGCGAAACAGGTCCGGCCGCAGATTCGCGACGGCGCCCATCAGCAACCCACCGGCACTGCCGCCTTCGATCACGAGACGGTCCGGCGCGGTGAATCGACGGTCCACCAGATGTTCCGCACAGGCGACGAAATCGGTGAACGTGTTCTTCTTCTGCATCATCCGGCCGGCGTCGTGCCAGCGCTTGCCCATCTCGCCGCCGCCGCGCACGTGCGCCAGCGCGAACACCATGCCGCGGTCGAGCAACGACAATCGCGCCGACGAGAACGTCACCATCTCCGGGTATCCATAGGCACCGTAGCCGGACAGCAACAGCGGTGACGGCTGATCGCCATCGCGCCGGTCGATGCGATAGACCAGCGACACCGGAACTTCAGTACCATCCTTTGCGCGGGCATACGTGAGTTCGCTCCGGTAGCGCGTCGGGTCATAGCCGCCCAACACCTCGTACTGCTTCAGCAACCGGCGTTCCCGCGTGTCGAGGTCGTAGTCGTACACGGAATCGGGTGTCACGAACGATTCGTAAACGAAGCGATAGACCCCGCTGTCGAACTCCGGATTGCCGCCGCCGAACACGCTGTACGCGGGCTCCGGAAAGCCGATCTCGTGTCGCTCGCCGCTGGCGAACTGCACCACGGACAACCGCGGAAATCCGCCCCGGCGTTCGTGCAGCACGTAGTGCCGCGCGAACAGGTCGACGCCTTCGAGCATGACGTCGTCGCGATGCGGCACCACTTCTTCCCATGCCGCTTCGGTCGCATCGGTCACCGGCGCCCGCACCAGCCGGAAATTCCTGCCGCGATCGTTGGTGACGATGTAGAAATGATCACCGTGGTGATCGGCGTAGTACTCGTGATCCTGCCGGCGCGGCACCATCAGCGTCGGCGTGGTGCCGGGGGCTGCGGCCGGAATCGAGCGTACCTCCGAAGTGGTGGCGCTGCTGGTCGTGATGAACACGAAGCGCCGGCTTCGACACAGATCGACGCCGACCGAAAAGCGCACGTCGTCCTCCTGGAACACCAGCGTGTGCTCGTCGGTGCCGAGTCGATGGCGCCAGACGCGGCACGATCGCTTGGCCTCGTCTTCCGTCGCGTAGAACAATGTCTCGCTATCGGCCCATGCCACCGATCGTGCCTTCGGAATCTCCACCGGCAGCAGCCGGCCGGTATCGAGGTTCTTGACCCGCAGTGTGTATTCGCGGAAACCCGTGTAGTCGGTCGAGAACGCGAGCAGGCGCGCGTCGGGGCTCACGTCGAACGCCCCGAGTCCGAGGTACGGATGCCCCTTGGCCAACTGGTTCAGATCGAGGATGACCTGCTCCTTCGCGTCGAGGCTGCCGGCCTTGCGGCACTGGATCGGATACTGACGCCCCTTCGCGGTCCGCGAGTAGTACCAGAACCCGCCTTCGCGGACCGGCACGCCCATGTCGGTTTCCTTGATGCGCGCCAGCATCTCGTCGTAGAGCTTGCGCTGCAGCGGCTTCGACGGCGCCATCATCGCGTTGGCATAGTCGTTCTCCGCTTCGAGGTAGGCACGCACCGCCGGCGCATCCTTGTCGTGCAGCCAGCGATAGTCGTCGATCCGCGACTTGCCGTGGACGATGCTGCGGTGGGGATGTCGCGGCGCGACGGGAGGAACGGGAATCGGGCGCTTGGCCATGGGGTCGGATCCAGATCAGAAAAAGGTGGGGGAAATGAGCCGCAGCCCGACGGTGATCCATTCGGTACGATCGCCGCCGTTCCACTGCCAACCGTAGGTGGCGTCGATCTGCACCCGATCGGGGACCAGCCACCAGCGGGCACCCGCCTGGGAGAACCGGTCGAAGCCCGTGGCACCGTAGATCTCGGTGAGCAGCATGAAGCGCGGCGTCAGGTAGAACTCGCCGCCGACGCCCCACGACAATCCGTTACGACCTTCGTCCCGGTTGACCACGGCACCGACGTTGGTGAGCAGCACGATGCGATCGTCGAGGAACGACTTCGACACAGGAACGTACGCGTAGTAGCTGCCGATCAGGTTCTGGTGAACATTGATATCCGCATGGCGGACCACGCCGGCCGCCACGCCCCAGCCCCAGTCGTTGGGCGCCAGCGTCCGGAACAGCGTCTTGGCCTGGAACTGGTAGTCGCGCTCGTCTCGGACGCCGGGTTCCCGGGACATCAACTGACCGCCGCCCGCCGTCAGTTCGAAACCCGCCACATTGCAGGACGGCAGCGCCCACAGTTCATGGCTGCCGGGATTGCGCTTGAACCACGACTCGACCTGGCAGGCACCGGGGTCGACGACCCGTGCGTCGTCGACGACGAACGGACGGGCCGCCATTGCGGAACCCGCCGGAAGAGTTACGGCCAGAGTCAGGGAGATCGCGACGACGCGCAACGAAGGAAATGACGAAGGATCGGGATGGCCGCGAGGATACCCGATGCGGATGGCGGACGTCATTGGGGCGCGTTAGAATCGCGCTTGTTTTTACTACGTTTTCGGCAAGGCGGACGCAATGGAAAAGTACGAGTCGGACACCACGCTGTTCCTGCGGGAGTTTCTGCGCGAGAACCCCGAGGTCGTGGACAAGCAGAGGCAGGCGCGCGCCACCTGGTGGGACAAGACCTATGACGCCGAGCAGCGTCGCGCCTACGAAGACGCCAAGGTGCCGAAGAAGCCCTACGAGTATTACAGCAACAACACTTGAGGCCGGTCACGGTCCAACGGTCAACGGCCCACGAGCGGCCGCCCCACGGAGGAAGCCTGTTCATGCGCACCCGAATCGTCGCCACGATGCTGCTGGCCCTCGCTGCCCTGCCCGCCCATGCCGGCTGGGAAGACGCGGTCAAGGCCTATCAGAACGGCGACTACGCCACCGCTGCCAAGGAGTTCCGACCCTTCGCCGAACAGGGTCAGGCAACGGCCCAGTACATCCTGGGCTGGATCTATCAGACCGGTGAAGGCGTCACGCAGGATTACGCCGAAGCGGCCAAGTGGTATCAGAAGGCCGCCGAGAAAGGCAACGGCGACGCCCAGTACTCGCTGGGCTCGCTGTATGCCGCCGGTGCCGGCGTCAAGCGGGACGACGCCGAAGCAGTGAAGTGGTTTCGCAAGGCGGCAGACCAGGGGAAGGTCGGCGCGCAATACATCCTCGGCTACATGCTGACCGCCGGTGAAGGCGTCGCCAAGAACGAAACCGAAGGTTTCACCTGGTATCGCAAGGCGGCCGAGCAGGGGCTGGTGGATGCGCAGTACGCGGTGGGCCTCGCCTACCTCTATGGCAAGGGTACGACCAAGGACGAACAGGAGGCGAACCCCTGGCTGCGCAAGGCGGCGGAGCAGAATCATGTGGAATCCGCCTATCTGCTGGGATGGAACCACGAGACCGGCGCCGGCGTCGTGCCCGACTACAAGGAAGCGGCCCGGTGGTACCGGTTTGCCGCCGACAAGGGCAACGTCGAAGCGCAGTACCACCTGGCCAATCTTCTGCGCGACGGCAAGGGTGTGCAACGCAACGATGCCGAAGCGCTGGCGCTGTACAAGAAGGCCGCGGAGCAGGGTCAGGCCTACACCACGGTCGCCATCGACGATTACCTGAAGGGCGGCAAACCGGATGCTGCATTCGAACTGGCCGATACCTGGCTCGCGAAGCATCCCGACGACGTCGGTCTGCTGACCTTGCTGGGCTTCAACGCCGCCACCGAAGCGCGCAAGGACGCCGCGAAGTTCGGACCGATCGCGAAGAAGTACGGCGAGGCGGCCATCGCGCAGATCGAGTCGGGCAAGAAGCCGGAACGCATGGCCGACACCGAGTGGAACGAATACCAGCTGAAATGGTTACCCCAGCTGTACGTTCAACTCGGATCGCTGTCGAGCAAGGCCGGCGACTTCGCCGATGCCCGCGCCAAGCTCGAACGCGCCACCGAACTGAGCCCGCGCGATGCCTACACCTGGTATCTGCTGGGCCAGACGCGGTTTGCCGAGTACGAGAAGCTGAACGCGGACTCGAAGGATCTCGACGGGCAGGCCCGCAGCGACGCGGTGGCCCAGGCCTTCACCAAGCTCGATCAGGTCATCGACGCCTACGCGCGGGCCGTGGGGCTGTCCGCCGGCAAGGAAGCGCTGAAGGATCTTCACGATCCGCTGCTGAAGGACCTGACCAACCTGTACGATTTTCGCAACGGCTCGCGCAACGGGCTCGACCAGTTGATCGCGAAGTACAAGGGCAGCTGATCGCCGCACGATCGCCGTGCCTGCGGACCGGCGATCGTATCCATTCGGTCAGCCGCCGGACGGCCTGGCGGATCGCTCGACGCGGATGCCCAGTTTTCGCATCCGCGAAGCGAGCGTCGTCGGCTTGACGCCGAGCAATTCGGCCGCGCCACCGGGCCCGGACACCTTGCCGGCGCAGCGATCGAGCGCCGCCCGGATGTTCGACCGGTCGCGTGCCCGGCGGTCGTCCTCGGTGAGGACAGCCGATGCCGAACGCTGCGGTTCGTCCGGCGGTCGCACGATCGCCGCCGTGGCCGAGACGACCGGCAGATCGAGCTGCAGCCGTCCCTTCTGCGCGAGGATCGCGGCCCGCTCGATCACGTTCTCCAGTTCGCGCACATTGCCGGGCCAGTCGTAGTGCCGCAATCGTTGCATGTCGCTGCGCGTGAGCGTGACATCCCCGTGCTTGCGCTTGAGCTTGCGCTCGATGCCGCGCAGCAGGTGGTCGGCGAGCGGCGCAATGTCGTCCGGCCGTTCGCGCAGCGTCGGTGACTCGATCGGGAAAACGTTGAGCCGGAAGTAGAGGTCTTCGCGAAACCGCCTCTGCCGCACTTCCGCGCGCAGATCGCGGTGGGTCGCCGCGATCACGCGGACCGAAACGTCGCGCGTCACCGTCTCGCCGACCCGCTCGAACTGGCCTTCCTGCAGCACACGCAGCAGCTTGCCCTGCAGGTCCGGTGGAATCTCGCCGACCTCGTCCAGGAACAGCGTGCCGCCGTCGGCGAGTTCGAATCGGCCGGCCCGGTCGCGCAGCGCGCCGGTGAACGCGCCCTTCACGTGGCCGAAGAACTCGCTCTCGAACAGATCGCGCGGAATCGCCGCGCAATTGACACGCACCAGCGGGCGGTGGCGCCGCCCGCTCGCACGGTGGATCGCGCGGGCGATCAGCTCCTTGCCGGTGCCCGATTCGCCGGTAATCAACACGGTCGCGTCGGTCGGTGCCACCAGATCCACCTGTCGCAGCACCTTCTGCATCACGGCACTGTTGCCGACGATCTCCGGATGGGTGCCACCGGCAATTTCTTCCTGCAGATAGGCGTTCTCCAGTTCGAGCCGCTCGCGCAGGCGCTCGACTTCCTCCAGCGCGGTGCGCAGCCGGCGCTCGGTTTCCTGCCGGCCGGTGATGTCGCGAAACACGATGACCGCACCAACCGGCAATCCGCGTTCGAGGATCGGCGTACTGGTGTACTCGACGTGGATCGCGGTGCCGTCCTTGCGCCAGAACACTTCGTCGTCCACCTGATGCACGGTGCCCTGGCGGAACGCCGCGTAGATCGGGCAGTTCTGGGACGGGTATGGCGAACCGTCGGCATGGGAATGGTGGACCACCGCGTGCATGTTTCGCCCCACCAGTTCCTCGGCGCTCCAGCCCAGCAATCGCTGGCCGGCGGGATTCACGAACGTGGTGATGCCACGCGCATTGACCCCGTAGATGCCTTCGCCGGCTGCGTCGAGCAGCAACCGGTTGTTTTCCTCCATCGCGCGGAACAACCGCTCCGCGTGGCGCCAGCCGACAATGCCGCCGTGCAGATAGATCTCGCTGTCGGCCTCGACATCGCGCAATTGCCGCTGCACCAGGTCGTACAGCACGAACAGGATCCGCGGCCCTCCACCCGACAGCTTCCAGCCGACAGTCTCGACGCGGCGTGCGTCGCCATCGGCTCCGATCGGTTGCAGCGTCCGCGTCCAGCGTCGCCCCTGCTCGAGGACCGCTTCGGTGAACACGACCAACTCGGCGCGCTGGGTGCGGAACAGTACCGTCGCGCTGCGATCGATCAGGTCTTCGGCCGCGTACCCCAACAGCGCACACAGCGCGGGATTGGCCGCGTCGATCCGATCGGCGACCGGGTCGACGACGAGCAGCGCGTCACCGCAGGTATCGAACACTGCCCGGTACAGGTCTGCCACGTGCTCACGCTCCGACAAAGTCACGAAATTTCGTTCCCATAGTACGAAACATCGAGATCAACGAAATATCGTAATTTCGGAATGATCTATAGATAACTGATTTTTTGATATTAAATGGCAGAACCTCGATGGCTTCGAAATTGCGAATTGACAGTTGAATCGACGTCGATGGGACGCCGAGCTGGCCAAGGATGCGAAGGACCCGATGAATCTGCGACTCGAAGTCACCGAGAAGATCATGCGCACGAAGATCGAGCGTGATCTGACCTGGAGCGGTCTGGCGCGGCTGACGCCCGCGTTGTCGAAGGAGTATGTGACGGCGGCGCTGCTGGGGCAGATGCCGTTGCCGCAATCGGCGGCCGAAGCCATCGGCGTCGAACTCGGGCTGACCGATTTCGACATCAAGGTGCTGCAGGAGCCGCCGTATCGCGGTTCGCTGCCCACCACCGTGCCGACCGATCCACTGATCTACCGCTTCCACGAACTGGTGTCGGTCTACGGCACGACGTTCAAGGCACTGATCCACGAGGAGTTCGGTGACGGAATCATGAGCGCGATCGATTTCCGGATGAACCTCGAACGGGAATCCGACCCCGCCGGTGATCGCGTGTCGATCACGATGAGCGGCAAATTCCTGCCCTACAAACGCTATTGACCCCCGAAACCAGGAGCTTCCAGATGGCCTATCACCCGCTGATGCAGAAGGACAACCTCGACAACGTACCGGCCGACGCCCACGGCCTGATCAGCAAGCAGACCGTCGAACTCAAGGGCGTGTCGGTCACGCGCGTCACGTTCGGCGTCGGCGCCCGCTGGTCGAAGGACCTGAAGTCGTACGCCGGCACCGAGAGCTGCATGCTGCCCCACGTGGCGCTGGTGCTGTCGGGCACGTTGAAGGTCGTGATGGACGACGGTTCTGCCGAGGAGTTCTCGCGCAACGACGTCATGCTGCTGCCACCCGGTCACGACGCGTGGACCGTCG
>JAHCKV010000149.1 GCA_026125595.1 Burkholderiales bacterium
GTGCCGCGCCGGGCGTTGCAACCGAACGCCCGGCACCGTGGGAATGGATAGTTCGCACCCGGGTAAACCCACCCTCCTCGAACGGCTCGGCGCAATCCTGATGCGCGAGCCGGAAGACCGTGAGCAGTTGCTGGAGCTGCTGCATTCGTCCTATGAGCGCCGGCTCATGGATGCCGATGCGCTGGCCATGATCGAAGGCGTGCTGCAGGTATCCGAGCTGCATGCCCGCGACATCATGGTGCCGCGCGCGCAGATGGACGTCATCGACATCGACGATCCGCCCGAGAAGTTCATCCCGAAAGTGATCGAGACGGCCCACTCGCGCTTTCCGGTAATCGACGCCTCCAAGGACAACGTGATCGGGATCCTGCTGGCGAAGGATCTTCTGCGGTACTACGCCGGCGAGGAATTCAACGTCCGCGAGATGCTGCGGCCCGCCGTGTTCGTGCCCGAGTCGAAGCGGCTCAACGTGCTGCTGAAGGAATTCCGCTCCAACCGCAATCACATCGCCATCGTCGTCGACGAATACGGCGGTGTCTCCGGACTGCTGACCATCGAAGACGTGCTGGAACAGATCGTCGGCGACATCGAAGACGAGTACGACTTCGACGAGACCGAGGACAACATCGTGACGCAACCGGGCGGCCGGTTCCGCGTGAAGGCCGTCACGGAGATCCCCGATTTCAACGCCGCGTTCCATACCGCGTTCAGCGACGAGGATTTCGATACCGTCGGCGGGCTCGTGACCAGCCGGTTCGAGCGCGTGCCCAAGCGCGGCGAAGAGATCGCGTTCGACGGCCTGCGCTTCAAGGTGCTGCGCGCCGACAGCCGGCGCGTGCATTCGCTGCTCGTGGAACGTCTTCCCGCGGCGGAGTGAACACGGCCACCCCAGCGGTCGCCGGTGGTCGGGGCCGTCGTCCCTGGGGCAACATCGGTGTCGCTTTCGTCGCCGGCGTCGTCGCCGTTGCCGGTTTCGCGCCGCTGTATCTGTTTCCATTGCCGATCCTGGCGCTCGCTGTCGTCTCGATCTTCGCGCAACGCGCCGCGTCGGCCCGCCACGCAGCCTGGATCGGATTCGCATTCGGCTTCGGGCTGTTCGTCGCCGGCGTCAGCTGGGTCTACGTGGCGCTGCACATCTACGGCGCGATGCCTGCGCCGCTGGCCGCGCTGGTCGCTGCCTTGTTCGCGTTCATCCTGGCGCTGCATCCCGCCCTGGCGGCATGGGCTGCCCGACAGTTTCGTCCGGACCGCTGGTGGCTCGCGTTCCCCGCATGCTGGGTGCTGGCCGAGTGGATCCGCTCGTGGATCTTCACCGGCTTCCCGTGGCTTTCCGTCGGCTACTCGCAGGTTCCGCTGAGTCCGCTGGCCGGACTCGCCCCGCTGCTCGGCGTCTACGGCATCTCGCTGGCAACCGCGTTGACCGCCGTCGCGCTCGCGTCGGCCTGGCGCCATCGCCGCGCACCGCGACGCGCGCTTCGTGGCAGCCTTGCAACGATCGCACTGTGGCTGGGCGCCGGGGCGGCCGGCATGATCTCGTGGACGCATCCGGTCGGCCCGCCGCTGGAAGTCGCGCTGGTGCAGGGCAACGTTCCGCAGGAACTCAAGTTCCGCGAAGACCGCCTGATCGAGACGCTGTCGAACTACGCGCAGCGCGTCGAAGCCACCACTGCGCCGTTGGTGATCCTGCCCGAGTCGGCACTGCCGCTGCTGCTGTCGCAGCTGCCGCCCGATTACGTCGAGCGGCTCGCGAAGCCGCTGCGCGACCGCGGCGGTGATCTGGTGCTGGGCGTGTTCGACAACGACCCTCCCGGCAGCGATCGCTATTTCAATGCCGCGGTGAGCCTCGGTACCGCGCCGATGCAGCACTACCGCAAGCACCATCTGGTACCGCTGGGCGAATTCATTCCGCTGAAGTTCCTGCTGCGCCCGGTGATCAACGACTGGTTGCAGATTCCGCTGTCCGATCTGGCCCGCGGCGATGCGCGCCAGCCGCCCATGGCGGTGGCCGGCCAGCAACTGGCCGTCAACATCTGCTACGAGGATTCGTTCGGCGAGGAGATCATCCGCGCGCTGCCGCAGGCCACGCTGCTGGCGAATCTGACGAACGACGCGTGGTACGGCGACTCCTGGGCGTCGGAACAGCATCTGCAGTTGTCGCAGACCCGTGCGCTCGAAACCGGCCGCGTGATGCTGCGCGCCACGAACACCGGCCGCACCGCCGTCATCGACGAGCGTGGTCGCATCACGGCCCAACTCGAAGAGTTCCGGGCGGCGACGCTCACGGCAGCGGTACAGGGTCGTGGCGGCGCGACGCCCTATGTGCACACCGGCAACGGCCCGGCGCTGATGCTCGCCGTCACGTTGCTGGTCTGCGCCACGTCACGCATCGGTCGGCGCCGCTGACACGGCATTGCAGCGCCCGGAGGCGCGCAGTATAAGAAGCCGAGAAGCACAGCATCCGGTCGAAGCATCCACGGAGAACACCATGCGCTACCTCTCGATCCTGCTGACCGCCATCTGGCTGGTCACCGGCGGCACGGCCTTCGCCGCCACCCCGATCGTCGGCGCCGACGATATCGTCGCTGCGCAGGCCCGCGGCGCGCTGCTGTGGGACGTGCGCGCCGATCGCGACTACCAGCAGGGACACATTCCCGGCGCCGTGAATCTGGACGACGTGCTGGTCCGGCTGCGGGATCCACGTACCGACGACTATCTGCCGCAACCGCGGATCGAACGCATTCTCGGCGAGGCCGGGATCGACCCGAAACGCGAGATCGTGCTGTACGGCGCGAAGGCGAGCACCAGTCCGTACTTCGCGTTGATCATGCTGCAGTGGCTCGGCAGCGACCGCGCGAGCGTGTTCCACGGCGGCATCGACGACTGGAAGCAGGCCGGCAAACCGCTGCAGACCGAACCGACGCGGCTGCCGCCGATGTCGTTGCAGTTGCGGGCGCGCTCCGAACGCGTGGTCTCCACCGGCGACATGTTGAAGCGGCTCAACAATCCGGGGGTGCAGATCGTCGATGCGCGGACCGCGAAGGAGTTCTCCGGGGAGGACATCCGCGCGCTGCGCGGCGGCCATATTCCCGGTGCGATCAACATTCCCTATGAATCCAACTGGGTCGATCCGGAAACGCCACGCAAGCTGCAGCGCAACCAGACCACGTCCAAGGCCGGGTTCGATCTGAAACCCGACGAAGAACTGCGTGCGCTGTACGCCGGGCTCGATCCGGACAAGGAAACCGTCGTCTACTGTCAGAGCGGCCAGCGGGCATCGCAGACCGCTGCCGTGCTGCAGAAGCTCGGATTCTCCAACGTGAAGGTGTACGACGCGTCATGGCAGGGTTACGGCAACCAGCTGGATGCGCCGGCCGAGAGCGTGTCGTATTTCAACGTCGCCCGCGTGAACAACCTGCTCAACGTGCTGCAGACCCGGGTCGAGGAACTCGAATCCCAGGTCGCCGAACTGAAGGGCGGCAAGAAGCCGGTCACGCAATAGCGTCCGGTCCATGCCGGATCGAGATCCCGGCGGAGTTCGGCACCGCCATCTGTAGAATCCGCGGTTTTCCGCAACGACCCCGGGGCTGCCCCGGGTTCTTCGAGCCGCCATGAACTTCCAGGATCTCATCCTCACCCTGCAGACCTACTGGGGCCGGCAGGGCTGCGCGCTGCTGCAGCCCTATGACATGGAGGTCGGCGCCGGCACGTCCCACACCGCGACGTTCCTGCGTGCCCTCGGCCCCGAACCCTGGAAAGCCGCCTATGTGCAGCCATCCCGACGGCCGAAGGACGGCCGCTACGGCGACAACCCGAACCGGCTGCAACACTATTATCAGTATCAGGTCGTGCTGAAGCCGGCACCGCAGAACATCCTCGAGCTGTATCTCGGCTCGCTCGCCGCGATCGGCATCGATCTGAAAACCAACGACGTCCGCTTCGTCGAAGACGACTGGGAAAACCCGACGCTCGGCGCATGGGGCCTCGGCTGGGAAGTCTGGCTGAACGGCATGGAAGTGACACAGTTCACGTACTTTCAACAGGTCGGCGGCCTCGACTGCAAACCGGTGCTCGGCGAGATCACCTACGGTCTCGAACGGCTGTGCATGTATCTGCAAGGCGTCGAGAACGTCTATGACCTCGTGTGGACACAGGGCATCACCTATCGCGATGTCTACCACCAGAACGAAGTCGAGCAGTCGACCTACAACTTCGAGCATTCCAACGTGAACTGGCTGCTGGGCCAGTTCAACAGCTTCGAGGCCGAAGCCAAGCGCCTGATCGAAGCGGGCCTGGCGCTGCCCGGCTACGAGATGGTGTTGAAAAGCGCCCACACGTTCAATCTGCTCGACGCCCGCGGCGCGATCTCCACGACCGAACGCGCCGGCTACATCGGCCGCATCCGCACGCTGGCGCGGATGGTGGCGCAGGCCTATTTCGAATCCCGCGAGCGGCTCGGCTTTCCGATGCTCGAACAACCCCTGGCTCCCGTTCCCGCATGACCGCCCTGCTCGTCGAACTGCTCACCGAAGAACTGCCGCCGAAGGCCTTGCAGGCCATCGGCAACGCGTTCGCCACCGGCATCGTCAACGGTCTCGCGAAACGCGGCCTCGCCGATGCATCACGGCCCCATCGAACGTTCGCGACGCCGCGGCGGCTCGCCGTGCTCGTCGATGACGTCCCCGAGAAGGCGGCCGATCTGCCGAAGCGCGAAAAGGTGCTGCCGGTGTCGGTCGCGCTCGACGCCGCGGGCAAGCCGTCGGCGGCACTCGCCAAGAAGCTGGCGGCGCTCGGTGCCGCGCACGTGACGATCGACCAGCTGGAACGCGCACCCGACGGCAAACAGGAAAGCTTCTTCTACCGCTTTACCGCGCCCGGCATCACGCTGACCGCCGGGCTGCAGGCGGCGCTCACGGAAGCGATCACGCAGCTGCCGATTCCGAAGGTGATGCACTACCAGACCCCCGAGGGCGAGGAAGTGAACTTCGTTCGTCCAGCCCATCGGCTGGTCGCGCTGCACGGCGATCGCGTCGTGCCGGTTCGCGCGCTCGGCCTCGACGCCGGCCGCGAGACCTTCGGCCATCGATTCCTGTCGGCCGGCGCGATCACGCTGGCTTCCGCCGATGGCTACGATCGTCAGATCCGCGATCAGGGTTCCATCGTGCCCGGCTTCGAAGAGCGCCGCACGGCGATCGCCGATGCGCTAGGGGCCGCCGCCGATGCGCGGCACGCGAAGCTCGCGGAGTCGGCGGCACTGCTCGACGAAGTGACGGCGCTGGTGGAGTTTCCTGTGGTCTATGCGGGGACATTCGATTCAGCCTTCCTCGCGGTACCGCAGGAATGTCTGATCCTGTCGATGAAGCAACACCAGAAGTACTTCCCGTTGGTGGATGCCAGCGGGCGGCTGCTGTCGCAGTTCCTGATCGTCTCGAACCAGAAGACCGACGATCGGTCGAACATCGTGCACGGCAACGAGCGCGTGTTGCGCGCGCGCCTGGCGGACGCGAAGTTCTTCTTCGACCAGGACCGCAAGACGAAACTCGAAACGCGCGTCGACAAGCTCGGCGCCGTCGTCTATCACAACAAGCTCGGCACGCAGTTGCAGCGGGTCGAACGCCTGCAGCGCCTCGCCGGCGAGATCGCGCGGCTGCTGCATGCGAATGCCGACCAGGCAGTCCGCGCCGCACGACTGGCGAAGGCCGATCTCGTCACCGACATGGTGGGCGAGTTTCCGGAACTGCAGGGGCTGATGGGGCAGTACTACGCGCGGCACGACGGCGAGGACGACGCCGTGGCGCGCGCCATCGAAGCGCACTACCACCCGCGCTTCGCCAACGACTCGCTGCCCGAAGACAACATCGGTTGCGCGGTCGCCCTGGCCGACAAGCTCGACACGTTGACCGGCATCTACGGCATCGGCCTCGTACCCACCGGTGACAAGGATCCGTTCGGTCTGCGCCGTGCCGCACTGGGTGTGCTGCGCATCCTCGCGGAAAGGCCGCTGCCGCTCGATCTGCGGCAACTGCTGCAACTGGCGCGCAACCAGTTCGCCGGTGACGCCGTCGCCGAAAGCGTCGCCGCCGATCTGCATGGCTTCATGCTCGAACGCCTGCGCCACTACCTGCGCGAACGCGGCTTCGAAGCCGGCACCGTCGATGCCGTGATTGCACAGCAGCCGACGCGCATCGATCGGGTCACGCCGCGCCTTGAAGCCGTGCGCGCTTTCCTCGCCCTACCCGAAGCGGCCAGTCTCGCCGCCGCCAACAAGCGCATCCGCAACATCCTGCGCAAGGCCGAAGGCACGCTGTCCGAGCCCGACCGTGCGTTGATGCAGGAGCCGGCCGAGATAGCACTGCTCGAAGCGGTCGACGCGCTGGCACCCCGGGTCGCGGCGCTGGTGGATGCCGAAGACTACGCCGCGGCGCTGACGTTGCTGTCCGGTGCGCGACAACCCGTCGACGCGTTCTTCGACGACGTGATGGTCATGGCGGACGAACCGCTGGTGCGGCAGAATCGCCTCGGGCTGCTCGCGAAGCTCGATCGTCTGATGAATGCGGTCGCCGACATTTCGCGACTGGCGGCGTAGCCTGTTCGCCGCGACGCCACCGGAGCCGCACCATGATGGCCACGAAGCTCATCGTTCTCGACCGCGACGGCGTCATCAACGTCGACAGCGATCAGTTCATCAAGCGCCCCGAAGAATGGCACGCGATTCCCGGCAGCCTCGACGCGATCGCACGGCTGAGCAAGAGCGGCTATCGCGTCGTGGTCGCCACCAACCAATCGGGCATCGGCCGCGGGCTGTTCGACATGGCGACGCTCAATGCCATCCACGACAAGATGATGCGGCTGGTGCACCAGGCCGGCGGCCGGATCGATGCCATCTTCTATTGCCCGTGCGCATCGGACAGCGGCTGCGATTGCCGCAAGCCGAAGCCGGGCATGTTCGAGGAGATCGCGCAGCGCTACGGCGTCGACCTCACCGGCGCGCCGAGCGTCGGCGATTCGCTGCGCGATCTGCAGGCGGCCCACGCCGTGGGTGCACAACCGTTGCTCGTTCTCACCGGCAAGGGGCCGAAGACACTGGCCACCGGCGGCCTGCCGCCGGGTACCAAGGTCCATGCGGATCTCGCCGCCGTCGTGAACAGCCTCATCACATGAGCGCCGGCGACTTCGTTCCGTCGAGCGAAGCGTCGCCCGATGCCTTCCATCGCGGCCGGCCCGTGGAGCAGTGGTGATCTTCCTGCGTTCCACCGTCTTCGCCGTGCTGCAACTGATACTGACCATCGTCTTCTCGTTCATCGCGCTCGCGACGTTTCCGCTGCCGGCACTGACGCGCTACCGGATCATCACGACCTGGTCACGACTGGTGATCTGGCTGGCGGCCCGTCTGTGCGGTGTGCGCTATCGCGTGCTGGGCCGCGAGCATCTGCCGAGCGAACCGTCGATCGTGCTGGCGAAGCACCAGTCCGCGTGGGAAACGCTGGCGTTCCAGTCGATCCTGCCGCCCC
>JAHCKV010000015.1 GCA_026125595.1 Burkholderiales bacterium
GTAGCGTGCCAGGGGGTTGTAGTGCTCCCAGCACGCCAGCGCGCCGATACGGCCGACGGCGGTGTCGACGGTGGTGATGCCGCTGCCATCGCCCTGGCCCCAGATCATGCGTTCGTGATACGTCGGGGTGATCTTGCGTCGCTTCAGTGCCAGGCTGCCGTCGGCGTCGAACACGAGCTGCGTGTTGTAGAGCGAACCGTGATCGCGTTCATTGACGCCGAGCACGACCACGCAGCCGTGGCTGCGCGCCGCGGCCGCCACCGCATCGACGACCGGGCCGGGAACGCTGACCGCCCGTTCGTACAGCCGCAGGTGTTCGGCGCCCATGGCGACCGGCGGCGTGATGAACGAGAAGTAGGGGTAGTAGGGCACGACGGTCTCGGGAAAGACGACCAGCCGCGCCCCCTGCCGCGCCGCTTCGGCGATGGCCTCCAGCACCTTCGTCACGGTGCCGTCGGCGCTGTCGAGCACCGGCGCCAGCTGCACGGCGGCGGCACGCAGGATCCGGGATGCCATGGTGGCGGCGTCCGCGATCAGACAGTCCAGGTGTCGAGGATGAAAGCGTTGTCCTTGCGGTGAAGCAGGATCAGGTCGAGCACGTCGAGCGGATTGATCGGGCGGATGCCGGGAATCAGCGACGGCTCGCCGTGACCGTACAGCGCCTGCAGCGCAAAGCGGCACGCGTACACGTTGCCGCCTTCTTCCATGAACTTGGTGAGCTGCTTGTTGAAGTTCTGATGGCCGGGAAACGCTTCGTCGCCCAGGGTCGGGAAGCCGCGCTGCACACCCAGCGTGACGCCGGGGCCGTAGAGCAGCACCGAGGTTTCGAAACCCTTGCGCTTGAGTCGCGTCGCCTGCAGGAGGTTCACGAAGCCGATGGAGCCTTCGAACGCGACGGTGTGGAAGGTGACCAGCGCCTTTTCGCCCGGGCTGGCTTTGACGTCCTCGAACACTTTTTCTTCGTAGTCGACGAGGAAGTCACCGGGCTTGTTCGCGGGTTTCTGGACGGCGGGCATGGACGCTCTCCTGGAGGGGTGATGGAGCGGCGGACGGGTGTCACGCACGGTCGTCGAAATCGCAGGAGCTGTGCCAACTGTTGCATTTTATATGCGATCATTATCCGATCAACGAATCGAATGAACGGTTTGGCATCGCTGCGTGCCGCCGATCGCCTTCTGCAAGACGCTGAACGGATGTAAGTTTTCGCCCAAATGAAGTGCATGATCCCGGATCGCGTGTCGTGTCGTGGTGCGCGATCAAGATGCGATCATCGATTCCGACCACACCGGTTCGCTCCCATTTTTCCCATGACCGATCTCATCCGCCGTTGGGCCCGCGATCTGCGCGACAGTGACAAGCCGGCCTACCGCGCCATCGCCGATCTGATTGCCGCCGATATCCAGGGCGGTCGCCTGGCCGCACTGCAGCGCTTGCCGCCGCTGCGTGAACTCGCGCAGTCGCTTGCCCTGAACTACACCACCGTGGCCCGCGGCTACGCCGAGGCGCAGCGGCGCGGCCTGGTGGATGCCAAGGCCGGCATGGGGACGTTCATCCGTGCCGCCGCGCCGCCGCCGGTCAGCCGCAGCGGCATCGCCGGCAGTCTGGCGGAGATGACCATGAATCTGCCGCCGGAACCGCGCGATGTGGATTTGCTGGAACGCATGCGCGAAGGGCTGGTACATCTCCATGTGGGCATGGATCCGTACGCGCTGCTGCGCTACCAGGAGTTCGGCGGCGCCGTCGCTGATCGTGAGGCCGGGTCCCGGTGGTTGGCGGCGCGGCTGCCGGGCCTCACGGCCGATCGCGTGCTGGTCTGTCCCGGCGTGCAGAGCGTATTGCTAGCGCTGTTGTCGACCCTGGCGCGGCCCGGCGACGTGGTGTGCTGCGAAGCGCTGACCTACCCCGGCACCAAGGGCATTGCCACCCAGTTGGGCATTCGCCTGGAGCCGTTGGCCGTCGATGCCGATGGGATTGATCCGGATGCGTTCGAGACCGCCTGCCGCGAGCATGCACCCAAGGCGTTGTACCTGAATCCGACCCTGCTCAATCCGACCACCGCGACGCTGTCACGGTTGCGCCGGGACGCCGTGGTCGCCATCGCCCGTCGCCACAATGTGCCCATCGTCGAGGACGATGCCTATGGGCTGCTCCCGACCCAGTCACCGCCCCCGCTGGCGAGTCTCGCGCCGGAGCTCACGTTCTATGTGACCGGCATGGCCAAGCATGTCGGCGCCGGGCTGCGCATTGCCTACCTGGTGTCACCGGATGCGCGACAGTCGATCCGCCTCGCGGCTACCCTGCGCACCATGACGGTGATGGCGTCGCCGCTCAGCCTCGCACTCGCCACCCGCTGGATCGAGGACGGTACCGCCGACACGGCGCTCGATGCGATCCGGCACGAATCCGTCAGCCGACAGCGCCTGGCCGCGCGGCTGCTGCCGGCCGACGCCGTGCAGACCCATCCCGAGGCGTTTCACCTCTGGTTGTCGTTGCCCGCGCCGTGGCATCGACTGGAGTTCTCGTCGCATCTGCGTGGATTGGGTGTCGGCGTGGTCGGCAGCGACGCCTTCGCAGCGGGTCCGGTGGTACCGGAAGCAGTGCGCGTCTGCCTTGGCGGCGTGGCCGACTTCGACGGCTGCCGGCGCGCGCTGGAGCTGATCGCCGACACCCTGGCGCACGAACCGGCGGTCGTGTCCACGGCGATGTGACCAGCCCCTCGTTCCATGAAAAAGCCCCGCGGATGCGGGGCTTTTCTTGCTGCGGAACGACCGGGGCGATCAGTAGCCCATGTCGCCCATGCCGGGCGGCGGACCACCGGCCGGGGCCTTCTCTTCCTTCGGTGCCTCGGCCACCATGGCATCGGTCGTGAGAATCAACCCGGCCACGGAGGCGGCGTTCTGCAGCGCAGACCGCGTCACCTTGGTCGGATCGATCACGCCCTGTTCGACCAGATCGCCGTACTGCTCGGTCGCGGCGTTGTAGCCGAAGTTGCCCTTGCCCTCGACCACCTTGTTGACGACGACGGACGGTTCGCCGCCGGCGTTGTGGGCAATGGCGCGCAGCGGCTCTTCCACGGCCCGCAGGATGATCTTGATGCCGGCGTCCTGGTCGACGTTGTCGCCCTTCAGCTGGGTGATCGCGGCACGGGCGCGCAGCAGCGCCACGCCGCCACCGGCGACCACGCCTTCCTCGACCGCGGCGCGGGTCGCGTGCAGGGCATCTTCGACACGCGCCTTCTTTTCCTTCATCTCGACTTCCGTCGCGGCGCCGACGCGGATCACGGCAACGCCGCCGGCCAGCTTCGCGACGCGTTCCTGCAGCTTCTCGCGGTCGTAGTCGGACGTGGTTTCTTCGATCTGCTGACGGATGATCTTGATGCGGGATTCGATCTGCGTCTTCTCGCCGGCGCCGTCGATGATGGTGCTGTTCTCCTTGCCGACTTCGACGCGCTTGGCGCGACCCAGGTCGTTCAGCGTGACGTTCTCCAGCTTCAGGCCGACTTCCTCGGCGATGACCGTGCCGCCGGTCAGGATCGCCATGTCTTCCAGCATCGCCTTGCGCCGATCACCGAAGCCCGGCGCCTTGACGGCGGTGGTCTTCAGGATGCCGCGGATGTTGTTCACGACCAGCGTCGCGAGCGCTTCGCCATCGACGTCCTCGGCGATGATCAGCAGCGGCTTGCCGGCCTTCGCCACCTGTTCCAGCACCGGGAGCAATTCGCGGATGTTGGAGATCTTCTTGTCGTGGAACAGGATGTACGGATCTTCGAGTGCGGCGATCTGCTTGTCGGCGTCGTTGATGAAATACGGCGACAGGTAACCGCGGTCGAACTGCATGCCTTCGACGACATCGAGTTCGTTGTCCAGGCTCTTGCCGTCTTCGACGGTGATCACGCCTTCCTTGCCGACCTTCTCCATCGCGTCGGCGATGATCTGGCCGACGGAAGTGTCGGAATTGGCGGAGATCGACGCGACCTGCGCGATTTCCTTGCTGGTGGTCGTCGGCTTGGACAGTTTCTTCAGCTCTTCGACGATGCCGGTGACGGCCTTGTCGATGCCGCGCTTCAGGTCGGTCGGGTTGATGCCGGCGGCGACATACTTCATGCCTTCCTGCACGATGGCCTGGGCCAGCACGGTGGCCGTCGTGGTGCCGTCACCGGCGACATCGGAGGTCTTCGATGCGACGTCCTTGACCAGCTGCGCGCCCATGTTCTCGAACTTGTCCTTCAGTTCGATTTCCTTGGCGACGGAAACGCCGTCCTTGGTGATCGTCGGCGCGCCCCAGGATTTTTCGAGCACGACATTGCGGCCCTTCGGACCGAGGGTGACCTTGACCGCGTCGGCCAGGACGTTGACGCCGGCCACGATGCGGTGCCGGGCGGAATCATGGAACTTGACTTCCTTCGCTGCCATTGCTGTTCTCCTCGAATGCGAGTTACTCGATCACGCCCATGACGTCTTCCTCGCGCATGACGAGGAGTTCGTCGCCCTGGACCTTGACGGTCTGCCCGGAATATTTCCCGAACAGCACACGGTCACCCACCTTCAACTGCAGCGGTCGGACCTTGCCGTCGTCCTGCACTTTTCCGGTGCCGATGGCGAGGACCTCACCCTGATCGGGCTTCTCGGCGGCGGTGTCGGGGATCACGATGCCGGAGGCGGTCTTGCGCTCTTCCTCCAGGCGCTTGACGATGATGCGGTCATGCAGTGGTCGAATCTTGATGCTCATCTCGTTGCTCCATCAATGATTTAGGGCATTGGAATGGGGCCCGCGCCGGTCGCTCCGGCAGCGTGCTGCGGCCGAAAGTGGGGTTGTCCGGACCGGTTTCAAGAGGGATATCGCAGTCGAGCGTGTCGCCGTCGGCAATTCCTCGCATGGCGGTGGTTCTTGCTTGATTTCACGTCCATTCCTTTCGCCGAATCCGTGAATGCCCGGAGCTCCCGATCTCAATCAGCGCCGTGAACAGACCCTGACCAGCGCCTATCTGGCGCTCGCCAGCGACTGGCGGCTATGGCAGATGCCGTTGGTGGAGGCGCTGCGACAGGTCACCCGCCGCGTGGCCGAGGCCGTCGACGTCCGCCGCGCCAGTGTCTGGTGGATCGAGCCGGACGAGAGGCGGATGCGTTGCCTCGCCCTGCACGACACCACGGGCGGCGACGATGCCGGTGGCGTCATCCTCGAAGCCGATGCGCCCGACTATTTCGCGGCGGTACGCGCCGGCCGCGTGATCGACGCCCACGACGCGATCCACGACGCGCGCACCCGCGACTTGGGCGCGCACTACCTGGCCCGGTTCGGCATCCAGGCGATGATGGATGCGACGCTGCGGGTCGAGGGCGAGACCCGCGGCGCGTTCAGCATCGAGCACGTGGGCGGATTGCGGCTGTGGAACGACGCGGAGCGTCGTTTCATCGTGTCGATCGCCGATCTGGTCTCGCAGCTGCTAGTGCGTGATCGGACACGGGCCAGCGAACAGGAAACCGTCCTGCACATCGCGCAGGGCATCGCCGCCGCCACCGGCGAGCGATTTTTTGACACCCTGTGCAGCGAACTGAGCCAGGCGCTGGGCGTCGACGTGGTCTACGTGGGTGAGCTGACGGCAGATGGCGCAAGTGTCGAGACGATCTCGGTCCATGCGCACGGCCAACGGATCGACAATTTCAGCTATTCGACGGCGGGAACGCCGTGCGCCGTCGCGTTGCGAACCGGCATGTGCATGTATCCCGAAGGCGTGCACCGGCAGTTTCCGGACGACCGGTATCTGGTCGAGATGGGGGCCGAAGGCTATCTCGGTGCCCAACTCGTCGCATCGACCGGCGAAGTACTCGGCCTGCTGGTCGCCGTGCACGCCGCGCCGATCGCGGATCCGAAGTTCGGCGAAATGCTGTTGCGCATCTTTGCGGTCCGGGCGGCGTCGGAGCTGGAGCGGCGATCCCAGGAGCGGGACCTGCAGCGCTCCCGCGCGGAGCTGGTCGCGCGCAACGAAGTGCTGCGACTGGTCGCGCGGCTGTCGTCCCGGCTGCATCGACTGCTGGACGCCGAAGCGATCGTCCGCGAGACGGTCGATGCGCTCGACGGTTTCGCGCATCCGGCGCTGACCTGCTGCTATCTGCTGGCGTCGAGCGGTGACTACCTGCAGTTGGTCGCGTCGGCCGGGCTGGACGAGGCCGCCCAGATCCGGACGAGCCGGCTGCCCGCCACCGGCAGCCTGAGCGGACAGGCGCTGCGCAACGACCGCATGGAAGTCTGCGACGACATCCCGCATCAGCCGGGCATGAATGCCGATGCCCGTGCGGTGCTGCTGGACCGCGGGATCGTGCAACTGATCATCCTGCCGCTGACCTACCGCAACCGTTCTCTCGGCACCATCACGCTGGGGTTCCGGGAACGCGCCGCGTTCTCAGGCGAGAAGCGCGGGACGTTCGAGGCGATTGCCCAGGCCGTATCGCTGGCGCTGGCCAACGCCAAGCACGTCGCCGATCTGGAACATCAGGCCCACCACGACGGACTCACGGGCCTGCCGAACCGGGTGCGCCTGCATCTGGAATTCGACCGGACCCGTTCGGCGACGATCGGGCGCGCGACGACCCGCGCATTGCTGCTGCTGGACCTGAATCGCTTCAAGGAAATCAACGATACGCTGGGACACCACGCCGGTGACCGGCTGCTGGAACAGGTCGGGCCGCGGCTGCGCTCCGCGCTGGTCGGGGTGCCGGCGCTGGTGTCGCGATTGGGAGGCGATGAGTTTTCCGTGCTGCTGCACGCGGTCGCGGACGAAGCGGAAGCCCTCGGCATCGCCGGGCGTATCGCCACCGCGTTCCGGCAGCCGTTCCTCGTGGATGGCCTGCGGCTCGAAGTGGGAGCGAGCATCGGTGTCGCGGTCGCTCCGCAGCACGGTGAGGACAGCCACCAACTGCTGCGCTGCGCCGATGTCGCGATGTACGAGGCGAAGCGCTCCGGTACCGGCGTGAAGGTCTACGACCAGGCGTTCGATCAGCACACGCCGGAACGCCTGGGCCTGGTACACGACCTCGGCGACGCGATCCGGTCCGATCAACTGCAGTTGTTCCTGCAGCCGAAGCTGGATCTGCGCTCCGGCGCGATCCAGGGCTTCGAAGGACTCGTGCGATGGCAGCATCCGCAGCTCGGGCTGCTGCCGCCGGCGGCCTTCCTGCCGCTGGCGGAAGTGGGCGACATCATCCACGACCTGACCTATCGCGTGATCGAGCTGGCGCTGATGCAATTGCGCCAATGGCAGATTGCCGGGCTGGATCAGTACGCGATTGCCGTGAACCTGTCGCCGCGCAACCTGCTGCAGCGGGATTTCGCGACGCGCTTCGAGGCATTGTTGAAGGCCCACGGCACCGACCCGACGCGATTGGAACTGGAACTCACCGAGACCGCCATCGTGCAGGATCCGGAAGGTGCGACCGAATGCCTCAATCGCATCACCGCGCTCGGCGTCCGCGTGGCGATCGACGATTTCGGGACCGGCTATTCGTCGCTGGCGCGGCTGCGCCGGCTGCCGATCCGGTCACTGAAGATCGACCGCTCGTTCGTCGGCGACATGGTCGAAGATCCGGCCGATGCGACCATCGTGCAGTCCGTCATCGGGCTCGCCCACAACCTCGGACTGGAAGTGGTGGCCGAAGGCGTGGAGAACGAAGCGACGCTGGCGATGCTGCGCGGCATGGGTTGCGACTTCATTCAAGGCTACTACCTGAGCCGGCCGCTGCCGTGGCGCGAGATCGAGCAATGGCTGGCGGCGCGCACGCCGGGCTGATCGACGGCTAGCCGATCCGGTCGGCGAGGGTGCCGACGGTCGCGCCCGCCACCACCACGATCCACGGCGGTAGCCGCCAGAACATCAGCATGGCGAGCGCCACCAGCACGAGCACGAAATCCGGCGCGGTTCGCACCGTCGACACCCAGATCGGGTCATACAGCGCGGCCAGCAGAATCCCGACGACGGCGGCGTTCACGCCGAGCAATGCCGACTGCGCGCGGGCATGACCGCGCAGCCGATCCCAGAACGGCATCGCACCGACCAGCAGCAGGAACGACGGGACGAAGATCGCCGCGAGGCACAGCAGTCCGCCGGTCCAGCCATTCGGCGGCAGTGACATCGCGGCGCCGAGATACCCTGCGAACGTGAACAGCGGTCCGGGCATCGCCTGCGCCGCACCGTAACCGGCGAGGAAGCCGGAGTCGCCGATCCAACCCGGCGGCACCACGGCCGACTGCAGCAGCGGCAGCACCACATGCCCGCCACCGAACACCAGCGCGCCGGCCCGATAGAACGCGTCGAAGAGATCCAGCCCATGGCCAGGCCATGCGCGCGCCGCCATCGGGAGCCCCAGCAGCAGCGCGAAGAACAGCAACAGCAGCAGGGCCGCCCAACGTCGATCGACCGATGGTGGCAGCGCCGGTTCGCGCGCGGGTCGAGTGGCCGGGAACAGCAACAGGCCGGCGGCGCCCGCCAGCACGATGCCGCCGATCTGTGCGATCGCGCCGGGCCAGATCAGGCACGCACACGCCGTCGCGATCGCGAACGTCGCGGTGATCGAATCGCGGCACGATTGCTTGCCCATGCCCCACACGGCCTGCGCGACCACCGCCACCGCGACCAGTTTCAGTCCGTGCAATGTGCCGTCCGGTACGTGCTGTCCCCAACCGGTGATGCCGAGTCCGAACAGGATCATCAGCAGGGCCGACGGCAGCGTGAATCCGACCCACGCGGCGAGCGCGCCAGGCACGCCAGCGCGCAGCAACCCGACACCCATGCCGACCTGACTGCTGGCGGGACCGGGCAGGAACTGGCACAGCGCCACCAGATCGGCATAGCGCTGCTCCGACAGCCACCGCAACTGCACGACGAAGGTCTGCCGGAAATAGCCCAGGTGCGCGATCGGACCGCCGAACGATGTCAGGCCCAGCTTCAGGAACACGAGAAACACCGTGACGAGAGGTGTCGGCCGCTCGACCGGACCATCGGGCAGGTGTGGTTCGATGGAAGCTCCGGCCTGTCGTGTTCCGTTCTTCACAGCAGATCGCGCAGCGCCGTCTTCAACACCTTGCCGTAGTTGTTCTTCGGCAACTGATCGACGAACCGGTACTGCTTGGGCCGCTTGAACCGCGCGATGTGATCGAGGCACAACGCATCGAGTTCCGCCGACGTCACGCCGGTCCCCACGACGAATGCGACGACGATCTCACCCCATTCCGGGTCTTTGCCGCCGACCACCGAAACCTCCTGCACGGCAGGATGGCGCAGCAGCACTTCCTCGACTTCGCGCGGATAGATGTTGGTGCCGCCGGAGATGATCAGATCCTTCGAGCGGTCCTTCAGTGTCAGGAAGCCGTCGTCGTCGAAACTGCCGAGATCCCCAGTCCACAGCCAGCCGTCGCGCAGCGTGCGCGCGGTCGCTTCGGGGTTGCGCCAATAGCCCGCCATCACGGTATCGCCGCGCACGAGAATCTCGCCGGTCTCGCCGACGGGGAGCGGATTGCCGTCGGCATCCGCGACTTTCACTTCCACGACCGGCTGTGCGATGCCAACGGACGCGAGGCGGGATTCCCAACGCGGATGCGCACGGTCCGCGATCTGGTCGCGCGACAAGGCCGTGATGGTCATCGGCGATTCGCCCTGGCCATAGATCTGCGCGAAGCGGTCCCCCATCGTGTCCAGCGCGTGCTTGATGTCTTCCACGTACATCGGTCCGCCGCCGTAGACGATCGTCTTGAAGCCCGCGGTATCGGCGTCGGCGGCCTGCACGTGGTCGACTAGCCGCTTGACCATGGTCGGCGCGGCGAACATCGACAGGCGCCCGACGCTGCGCGACAACGCGACCAGTTCTGCCGGTTCGAAGCCGTGGGATTCCGGCACGACGTGGCGGGCGCCCTTGAGCACATGCTGGAAGTTGTAGATGCCGGCGCCATGGGAGATCGGTGCCGCGTAGACGGTCGCGTCGTCCGCCGACACGTCGTCGACCGCGGCGAAGTAGCAGGTGGTGGCCGCATACAGATTGCGGTGGGTCTGCATGACACCCTTCGGCTGGCCGGTGGTGCCCGACGTGTAGAACAGCCACGCAACATCGTCCGGGGCACGGGGCTGCGGGGCAAGGGGCTCGGCGCGCAACAGCGCGTCGTATTCCGCCCGGCCCGGGACGAATACATCGCGCAGATCCGGTATCTGCGACAACACGTCGGCGGCAAGCGTGTCCGAAACGAACAACGCCGCCGCTTCGGCGTTCTGCACGATGAACGCGACTTCCTTCGCATGCAGCTTTGCGTTGATCGGCACGGCTGTCAGGCCGGCCCACCAGATGCCGTACAGCGTTTCGAGATACTCGACGCAGTTGACCATGCAGACGGCGACGCGCGCGCCGGGCTCGAGCCGGGCCGAGTTGCGAAGGAAACGGGCGATGCGGGAGGCGCGTCCGGCGAGCGTGCCGTAGTCGAACAATGGCCGATCGCCCAGCAGGATCGCGGGCCGGGTGGGGTGGGTGCGGGCGGTACGCACCAGCAACTGGGCGAGATTCACGAACTCCTCCGGGATTCTTTTGCCCGGATCGTGCCTCGTCGGCGCGGTCTGCGCCAGTCCGCGGTGGAGCGCTCGTCAGCGGGGTTGCGGCACGACGCGTTCGGCGACCGTGATGCAGATGAGGAGCCACGCAAGCCCGGACGCGAAGCCGGCGAGCACGTCGCTCGCATAGTGAACCTGCAGCACCACCCGGCTGAGGCCGACCAGCAGAATCGTCGCCACCGCCAGCGGCACGATCGGCACACGGCGATGCGCCCGCAGATGGCGTGTGAGCATCCACGCGAGCATGCCGTACGCGACCATGGCGCCCGACGCATGGCCGCTCGGAAAGCTCCAGCCATCGGCCACGATCCAGCCGTGGTCGTGGACCGGACGGGTCCGCTGCATCAGGGCCTTGATCGATCGATTGACGATGCCGTTGCCGGCAACGGCCGCGACCCACACCGCCGTCAGTGCCCAAGCCCGCCACCACAGCAGCAGCGCGGCCACCCCGATGCAGAGCGCCGTCAACGTTTCGTTGTTGGCCAGCGTCGTGATGGTGGCGAACAGCGCGAGCACCGCATCGGAGGCCGATCCGGCCAGTGTGGCGGTGACGGCGTGATCGAACCTTGCCATCCGACCGTCGGTACGGCTGAGATAACCGAGCGCGACGACCACACCGGCCGCGCCTGCCACCACCGCGGCGCGAATCGCGAGGGCGGTGGTGGCAGGCGCGCGATTCTCACCCGTCGTCACGGGCGTCGATCGTCCGCGTCGTCAGAACACCAGGACCCCGAGGAACACCCCGAAGATCAGCACGATCAGGAAGATCGCGACCGCGATGAAGAACAGGATTTTCGCGATGCCCTTGGCGCCGGCCGCGACGCCGGTGAAGCCGAAGAACCCGGCCACGAGCGAGATGATGAAGAAGATGATGGCCCATTTGATCATCGTCGTTCCTTTCCATGGAAGGTGAGCATCGATGTGAAGGCCGGCCCCGACGAAGCGGGTGGGATGGTGGCCGGGCGCGACCGCCTAGTCGTGTCGCTGCGGAGCGAGACTCTAGGGATCGGGATGACAAGCGGCTGTCGGTGCTTCTTCTGTGGTCGGTCGGTGTTGGTCCTACGCGCGACCCGTTCGAATCGGTGAACATCAGGTCACCGTCGCTTCGCCACGGAAAGCCGATGGCGTTCGGTCCACCGTTCGACGAAAGAACTTCACGAAGTTGGTGGGCTCGGAAAAGCCGAGCCGGTGTGCGATCTGCGCCACCGAGGCCGTGCTGTGGACCAACAGGCGTTGGGCTTCGAGCGCAATGCGACGGTCGATGACCTGCTTCGCCGACCGACCTTCGGCGGCGCGGCACGCGCGACTCAACGTGCTCTCGGCATAGCCCAGCCGTTGCGCGTAGTAGCGCAGGTCGTGGTGCTGGGTGAACGCGGCGTCGAGCTCGCGGCGAAACAGGCGGTAGATCGCACGCCGGGCCGGTCCGCCGGCATCGTCCGCCGCTGCGATGCGCTGCAGCTTGGCCAGACGCACCAACAGCGCGAGCAGTTCGTGGCGAATCAGCGCGACATCGAGTTCGGCACCGTCGAAGCGATCGAATTCGCGCCGCAGTCGCGACAGATTCTCGGCGACTTCCGTCGCGCTGGCGTCGCTCAACGCGATGCCGGTCGACCAATCGTCGAGGGCCAGCAGTTCCAGTTCGGCGGGCAGGGCCGAGCCTTCCCGATACGGCAAGGCGGAAGGGGCGATCAGCACCAGTTCGGCGGCGACACGCTCGTCGATGGACCAGCGCTGGACCTGCCCGGGACGCACGAAGACCAGTCGGTTTCGCCCCAGCGGCCAATCGACGAAATCGACGGTGTGTCTGCCCTTGCCGGCGGTGACCAGCATCAGCAGATAGAAGTCGACGCGTTCCGGCCGCGCCAGTTGGGCGAGCGGGACCCGGCCGCGCAGCTCAGCGAGGGTCATGGGCTCGATGCCGAGCGCTGCGAGGCGACGGTTCTCGAAGCGGGTTTCGCGCACCGACTGCGGGTCGTCGGCTTCGTCGGACGGATGTTGCCGCGGTGTTTGCTTGATTTTGACCATCATCGGGCTCGAATCGACCTCGTCCGGTCGCATGGGATTTTGCATAGTGCATCCATGGCGAGTCGATATGGAAGCACAGGTTTCGACGGATCGCCGAATTTTCAGGAGAACGGAAATGACCATGAAGTCTTTCGAATTGAAGAGCGTGATCGGCGCGCTGTGCCTGTCGCTGCTGCCGGTGACTCCCACCCTTTCCGCAGATCAGGAGAACACCATGTCCCAGAAAGCGCAGGTCGTTGCATTGCTGAAGAGCATCGAAACCGGTGACCCGGCTCCGGTGGCGAGCGTGAACCCGCAGAAGTACATCCAGCACAACCTCGCGGTGGGCGACGGACTCGCCGGGTTCGGAGCCGTGCTGCAGGCACTGCCGAAGGGCTCGGCAAAGGTCAACACCGTGCGGGCTTTCGAAGACGGTGACTTCGTGTTCACGCACACCGAATACGACTTCTTCGGACCGAAGATCGGCTTCGACATCTTCCGGTTCGAGAACGGCAAGATCGTCGAGCACTGGGACAACCTGCAGACCACGCCGAAGCAGCCGAACCCGAGCGGCCGCAGCATGATCGATGGCCCCACGGCGGTGAAGGATCTCGACAAGACGGCCGCCAACAAGGCACTCGTTCGCAACTTCGTCGACGACATTCTCGTGCACGGTCGTCTCGACAAGCTGGCCGGGTACTACGATGGTGATCGCTACGTGCAGCACAATCCGAACATCGCCGATGGCCTTTCGGGTCTGGGCGCGGCATTGAAGGCGATGGCCGAGCAAGGCATCACGATGAAGTACGACCGCATCCACCGGGTGCTGGGCGAAGGCAACTTCGTGCTGGTCGTCAGCGAAGGGGCGTTCGCCGGAAAGCCGACCGCGTTCTACGATCTGTTCCGGGTCGACGGCGGCAAGATCGCGGAGCACTGGGACGTGATGGAAACCATTCCGCCGCGCAGCGAATGGAAGAACGCGAACGGCAAGTTCTGAAGATCGGCGATCCGCCCGGATCGCGCCCCACGAAAAAGCCCGCTGCGATGTCCGCAGCGGGCTTTTTCCATCGCCCGCGACGGCGGGCGGCGTTGCCGGTTCAGATCCGGCGTCGGGCGCAGGCACCGGCGAAACATCCGCCACGTTGAAGGCGGCGCCACGGATGACGCTGACCCGATCGATGATGCCGGCGTCCGGGCGTTCCGCCCCAGCTGCTGCCCCAGCCTCCGACGACGTAATCGGCGTCGATCTGTTCCCACGTTCCGCTCCAGGCCGTGATCGTGAACTCGCCCAATGCGGTGTCGGTGACGGTCAGGACCAGATCATCGAACCCGCCCGACCATGTCGGGTTGCCACGTTCGATCGTCATGGGGCCGTTCACCGAGACGTTCAGCTGGAACGCCGCCCGGTGCCGGCCGAGCAGGGGCCGGGATTGATCGCGCTGTTGCGGGACATTACTTCGACTTGCACGTCGGCCGCCTGCAGCGGAGCGGACAGGGCACCGACGCACGCCGCGATCGAGACTGTGCGTCGAAAACCTTTCGCCGAAAAGTGCATTGACGGTCTCATCCAAACACGTACGCGACAATCTTCTCCGGGCCGTTCGAACATGCGGAGCGTGTTGCGAATCGGCACGGATTCTTTGCCTTTGCTGTCCCTGTCGCGCGGAATGTCGCGACCAACCGTGGTCCAAAAGTGCGGTGAAGAGCAGACAGCACGGCCATAACCGGTTAAGTTCCACCCCCTTCATCCGCCGCCACGACCTGGGCGGCGCTTTCCCTGGATCACGCTCAGCGATGTAGCTGAACGGGGGTTATCCCGACGGCAGGCATCGCATTGCCGGATTTCCGGCAATCGCATCCATCTTCAAGAGGCGGCACACATGACCATCACCATCGAACAGCATTGGCAGAGCACGGGCGTCCGGACCGGCGCGTGGACGGAAGAAGATGTCGCGGTGCTCGAGCGGTGGCGGACGGCCGGTGAAGGTCGGGCGCTGTTCATGGTGGCTCCCGAAGGGGTCGACACGGCGGCGTGCATCGCCTACGTCGACGGGATCGCCGTCGGGTCGTGGCACCGGGCGGCGTCGCGCTGCTCGGAGTCCGACGCGGCGTCGAGCGTGATCCGGCGCGCGGCGTCACTGGCCGATCTGCTGAACCCGGATGCAGCGCCCGAACGGGTGACCCACCACGAAGGCGAGGACGCCGAAGAAGACTACCGTGCCGTCGGCTGGGGCCCGGCGCCGTGGACGGTGGACGAGCGTGCCGCCCTCGAAGCCTGGCGCGATCGGCAACGCCGGAATGGCAGCGACGTGTTCCTGGTGGATTTCGCGGCCGAGCGTGCGGACGATGGCAGCGAAGTACCAGGCGGCAGCGTGGTATGGATCGACGGACGTCAGGTCGGCATGTTCATCAAACCTTCGGGGCACCCCGCGGCGTTGGACTATCAGGGCCATGTGGCCCGGACCGCCGAGACATTGGATGCGTTGCTCGTTGACGCTGCGTGGACGTTTCCCCGGATTCCACGCATTCCGCGGCCGTGAACGACGGCGTTGGCCTGACGGGGTGCCGGTCTCAAGTGGCCGGTGCTCCGCGCCGTTAGGGATTTCTATCCTCCATTGTGTGAGTGTCGTGACCCCCACCCCCATTCCCGACAACGACCGCGAGCGCCTGGCCGCGCTACGGGAGTTGCTCATTCTCGATACACCGCCGGAGCAACGGTTCGATCGAATCGTCGGCTTCGCCGCCGAGCAGTTCGACGTTCCCATCGCGTTGCTGAGCCTCGTCGACGAGAAACGACAATGGTTCAAGGCGCGTTACGGCCTGGACGTTTGCGAGACCAGCCGGGACGTTTCCATGTGCGGACATGCGATCGTCCACGCGCCGGACTTTCTCGTCGTTCGCGATGCGTTGGCGGATCAACGCTTTCACGACAATCCGCTGGTGGTGGGCGCCCCGTTCATCCGCTTCTACGCGGGCGCTCCTCTGACACTGCCATCCGGCTACGTCGTGGGCACGCTGTGCCTGATCGACGGCAAGCCGCGCACACTCGACGCCATCGACATGGCAACGCTGGCGACCTTGCGCGACATCGCACTGGAGGAACTGATGGTGGGCCGATCGTGAGGTCAGCGATCGTCGAAGCCGAGGCACTTCCAACGCTTCTGCTGTTCGAGCCCGAAACGCTGTTGCGGCGGACGGTGGCCATGACGGCCCGAAGCATGGGATTGGCGCAAGTGCACGAGGCGGCCACGTACGAAGCGGCGTTGCAACTCGCTCGGGAACATACCTTCGCCGGCCTGATGCTCGCGATCGACGAGGAGGGGCGAGGCATGGGATTGGTGGCACAGGTTCGCGACGGCAGCACCGCATGCGCGACGCAGATGCCCGTCGGCGTACTGGTGAGCCAATGCGACGGCGCCTTGCTCGACCGACTCAAGGAAGCGCACGTGAAGTCCGTGACGCTGAAGCCCTTCCGGGTGCGGACACTGCTGACGGCCATCTCCACGCTTACCGGCAAGTCGCCGCCCCGAAGTTGATGGGGACGTACTCGGCGGTAACCCGTCGTCCGATGCCGCGTCGGCTGCGGAATCCGACGTTGACGGAGTAGCTGCGGTAGCATCGCGAGCGTTCCGTAGGGGAGATCGATTCTGGGCGATCACGACAATTCGGCTGAGCGCGCCGCGCCGCTTTGCGATGCGCAGAGCAGTGTCATTGCCGGGCGACCGCTGTCGCAGTGGCTCGCCGAACATCCGTTGCTGCAGCGTCTGACGCGCGGCGAACCGACGGCCTGGTTCAATCCGGGCGTCGCGCCGTTCGACCGGGCCAGCCGCGACGTGCCGTTGACGGCCGCCGACGTGGCCGATGCGCGCGCTCGGTTGCAGCGCTTCGCGCCGTATCTGGCGCAGGTGTTCCCGGAGGTCGCGCCGTCGAACGGCATCATCGAATCGGATCTCGTTCCGGTCGATCGATTCGCGCGCGAGCTGGAGCGGCGCTACGGTGCCGAGGCGGGGTCCATCCACCTCCTGCTCAAGCAGGATAGTCACCTGCCCATCGCCGGTTCCGTCAAGGCGCGCGGTGGAATCTACGAAGTCCTGTTCCACGCGGAACAACTGGCCGTGGCGCACGGACAGCTCGCGTTTTCCGACGACTATCGCAAGCTCGCCATGCCCGCCCTGCGCGTGCTGTTCAGCCGGCACAAGGTGGCCGTCGGTTCCACCGGCAACCTGGGGATGTCTATCGGCATCGCCGCAGCGCGCCTGGGATTCGCTGCCACCGTGCACATGTCATCGGATGCGCGGGCGTGGAAAAAGCAGCGCCTGCGCGACAACGGCGTGACGGTGGTGGAACACGCCGGCGACTACGGCGAAGCGGTGGCGCTGGGGCGGCACGAGGCTGCCGCCGATCCGACCTGTCATTTCGTCGACGACGAGAATTCCGCGACCTTGTTCCTCGGCTATGCCGTCGCCGGCGAACGGCTGCGGGCGCAGCTCGATCGGGCGGGCATCATCGTCGATGCGGCGCATCCGCTGTTCGTCTACTTGCCGTGCGGCGTGGGTGGTGCGCCGGGCGGACTCACCTTCGGATTGAAGTTGGCCTTCGGCGACCACGTGCACTGCATTTTCGCCGAACCGACCCAGTCACCGTGCATGTTGCTGGGCGTGTATACCGGCCTGCACGACCAGGTGGCGGTGCAGGATTTCGGCCTCACCAACCGGACTGCAGCGGATGGCCTCGCGGTGGGCCGACCGTCCGGCTTCGTCGGCAAGGCGATGCAGCGGATGATCGACGGCTACTACACCGTCACCGACGACGAGATGCTGTCGCTGCTCGCGCTCATGTACGACGTGGAAGGCATTCAACTCGAGCCTTCCGCACTTGCCGGCGCGCCGGGCTTCGGTCGAGTTCTCTCGGCAGGGACCGAGTACCGGCAGCGGTGCGGTATCGATGATCGCGCGTGGCGCAACGCCCATCACATCGTCTGGGCGACCGGCGGCGGGATGGTGCCGCGGGCGGAGTTCGAGAAGTATCGGGAGATGGGGCGGCGAGAGTAACCGCGCTGATGATTGCCATGGGCCGGCTCGTGCGAGGCTCGGACCCATGGCGGCGTCTGGATTGACGATTTCGGTTCAAAGCTTGGGTGCTTGTCCCTTGCCTTCGCGCTCCTTTCGAACCTTTTCTTCCAACGCCTGCACCTGCCGATTCGCCGCGGCATTGGATGTCGCATAGGCGGCGACGTCGATCAGGCTGGCCGTGAAACTGCTGATGACCTGCCCGTTGGTGCTGGAAAGGACATAGTGCAGTCGTGAAGCGCAAGTCGACAGATCGGCCGGCGCGAGCTTCTTCTTCTGCCACAGGTTCAGCAGGAAATTCAGATCATCGCCGGCGCCGGGGCGATACGCCGGAAAGCCGGGGCGATCGGGCGGGCGCGGGATGCAATTGGGCTTTCCGGCGGGGAAGTCCCAAGCGAAATGGGCGCCGCCAGGAGATGTGGCCGTGGGCGGCCCGTATTTTTCCTTCAGCGCGGCTGCGTATTGCTCCTGCGTCGGTTGATTCGTGGCGATCGGTTGTTGTCGCTCGATGGCCCAGACGCGCCCACCCTGGGGCGGCGGCGTGAACAGGATGATGAAGTCCGCCTTCTGCGAGGTCGGTTTCGCCGCGTGACCTTCGACCCGGGACAGGAACGGTTCGGTCTGGAAGCTCGACACGCCATCCGTATAGCCGTAAGCGCTCTGGATCGACTGGATCTTCAGCGTGGCGTCGTGCGCCTTCAATGCAGCGATCACTTCGCTCTCGGTCATTCCCAACTTCAGTCCGACGATATCGAAGGACGGTTGCTGCGCGCGGGCAGCGCCGGTGCCGAGTGACAGCACGGCGGCGGCCACGAGCAATGAACGTCGAAAAATCATCTTGTTGTTCTCCTGCGTGATGAGTACGAGCCAAAACTGTAGGGAAACGTCGGGCCGGTGTCACGGGGTGGGGCCGTCGGAATCGACGTAAGGCCGACAAAGAGATCCGATAGATCCGGTCGGCCTCAATGGCCGCAGAAGGCACGGATCGCGTTGGGAAATGGCGGCTTCGTCGCCACTACAGAAAGCATCGGGTGTGGCGCAACGCCCATCGCGTTGTCTGGGCGACCGGCGGCGGGATGGTGCTGCGGGCGGCGTTCGAGAAGTATTGAGAGATGGGGCGGGTTGAGTCAGCCGCCGAGAAGCCGACGCGCCAGCAGTGACTGCATGTCCCGGCGACCATCGACGATCAGGTAGATGACGACCCGATCGTCGTTGACGCGGTAGATCACCCGATACGGTTTGAACGCGATCTGGCGGTACTCCTTGATGCCGAGCGCCGCCAGTTCCTTCGGGTAGTTGCCGCGATCGGGAAACGCGGAGAGGCTTTCGACGATTTTCATCAACCGATCGAGTACGTGGTTGGCATTCGCCAAACAATCGTACTCGGCGATGTAGTCGTGAATAGCTTCGAGGTCCTGCTCTGCGCCACGGGTCAGCAGCACCCCATGGCGCGGTGCTTCGGCGGTCATCCCTCTGCGAGGTGTCTGGCGCGCAGCCTCGCAACGACATCGGTCACGGGGGTGACCCGACCGGCCTCCACATCCCGATTGCCCAGCGCCAGAATTTTCAGAAACGCCAGGGTCTCCTGCGTTTCCTCAAAAGACCCGACATCCTGCAGTACGGCTTTGGCTTCGCCGTTCTGCGTGATGTACAAGGGTTCGCGTTGTTCCGCGAGCTGCACCAGGACTTCTGCGGCATTGGCCTTGAGATAGCTGATGGGTTTGACGCGGGTCGGATAGCGCATCGGAATCAGGTCCGGATTGGGGTGGTCCGAATTTAGTCCGTTAACGGTCCGATCGCAAGGGCCTCGGTCTCGCCGGTTCGAACCGCGCGGGCCGCATTGCGGATCATTGCTGAGCCCACCCGTTCAAGGGTGTCATGACATCAGACCTCGGGGCTCGCGAAGCTTCGCAACCACGGTTCGATATGGGCGATGTCGAACGTTCTGGAATCGAACATCTGCATCATCTCGTGGTGTATCTGCATGGGAGGCCGTCGCAAGCGCCAGCCGTTGATGCGCAGGAACGCGTCGGCCGCAGCAAACGCGATGCGCTTGTTGCCGTCGACGAACGGATGATTGACGGCGAGACTTTCCATCAGTGCGGCCGCTTCGCTCACGATGTCGTCGTAATAGCCGGTCTGTGGGCGGAACAACCCACCTCAAGTGCGCCGGGATCCCGGATGCCGGTCGGACCGCCGTAGTGCCGTACGAGCACCAGCTGCATTGCCAGTACATCCGCGATGGTCAGATAGTCGAACGGCACGAACTACTTCGCCAGCTCGCGGTAGAGGCTGTCGAACTCGTCGAGGCTGGAGGCGAAAGCCTCCATCACGTGCTGACGGGGGCGCTGTTTCTGCCGCCGGTCGATGTATTCCCGCAATGCTTCGTCCAGCACGGCCTGGAATTGCCGACCCTGGGATTCGGCGATCCGCCGCAGTTCGGCCAGCACTTCCGGTGCGGCCTGGGAGAAAAACTTCTCGCGGACAGTTGAGCTCATCTCGGCCCCCGTCATGATTCATTTTGACGCTTCACGATAGGTGAGGCGTACCGAGGCTGCCAGTCACTGTCGCGGGGTGCAGATCGAGCGGCGTTCGGACTTTGATGTGATTCTCGTGCTGGTGCACGACGTTCTGTAGCGGCGAATACCTCGTCTATTCGCCGCTCAATGTGCGGTAAATGACTTGCCCGTGCGGAGAATGCATTCCATAATCGCCGCATGAAAAGCGGCGATTATGTTTGGGACGCGGAGGATTGGCCGCAGTGGCGCTATGACTTGGCGTCCCTCGCGGACCCTCTGGCCGCAGTCAGTCGTGCCCAGGGGCTGCTGATCGGGCGGCTGGCCGACGTGGACAGGGCATTGCGCGATCAAGCCAGTCTGGGAGCGCTGACCGAGGATGTGCTGAAGACCAGCGAGATCGAGGGCGAGCAACTCAATGCCGATTCCGTGCGCTCGTCCATCGCCCTGCGTCTCGGCGTCGATATCGGGGCTCTGGCGCCAGCGGATCGCCATGTCGAAGGCGTGGTCGAGATGGTGTTGGACGCCACAACCAACTGCCATGCGCCGATCACCCCGGA
>JAHCKV010000150.1 GCA_026125595.1 Burkholderiales bacterium
AGCGCGATCGCGACGATCGGAAGCAGCGCTCGCACGGGACGCGGCGGAACCGGCTTTCGGTGTGTCAGTGGGTCGTTTCGGTGGACGGCTGACCGGCGGCGCGCTGCGCCTGCTGCTGACGATAGAGGCCGTCGAAATTCATCGGTGCCAGATAGACCGGCGGGAATCCCGCCCGGACCGTCATGTCGCTGACCATTTCGCGCAGATAGGGCTGCAGGATCGTCGGGCATGTGACCGCGTAGACCGGTTCGAGATCGGCGGCCGGGATGCCGCGGATCAGGAAGATGCCCGCCTGCGCGACTTCCACCAGGAACACCGTCTTGTCCTTGACCTTGGCATTGACCGTGGCCGTCAGCACGACCTCATGGTAATCGTTGCCGATGGCCTTGCCCTCGTTGCGGAACTGGAACTCCAGCTGGGGCTGTTCCCGCTGCAGAAACACCTCGGGGGCACTGGGCAGTTCCAGCGACAGATCCTTCACGTAGATCTTTTCGATGGTGAACTGCGGCTGATTGGGATTGGCGGCGGGGGGGGTCTGCGCTTCGGCCATGGCGACTCCGGAATCACGGGTGGAAAGGAACCAAAAAGGGCGCGTAGTGTAGCCGGCCCGGACGACCCGCGTACGGGCCGGATGGAATCAGGGCGCGGACTGCAGCAGCGGATCGAGGCCGCCGGCCCGGTCGAGCGCCTGCAGATCGTCGCAGCCGCCGATGTGCCGGTCGCCGATGTAGATCTGCGGCACGGTCCGGCGGCCGGTGCGCTGGCTCATTTCGGCACGACGGCCCGGCTCGAGGTCGACCCGGATCTTCTCGATGTCGGCCACGCCCTTGGCCCGCAGCAGCCGCTCCGCCGCGATGCAGTACGGGCAGGTGGCCGTGCAGTACATGAGGACCGGAGGCATCACTTCTTGTCGACGGGCATCCCGGCCTGCTGCCAGGCGCCGATGCCGCCACGGAGGTTGAACACTTCCTTGAAGCCGGCTGCCTTCAGCGTCTCGGCGGCACCATGGGAGCGGGCGCCCGAAGCGCAGTGCACGAGCACCGGCTTGTCCTTCCATTTGTCGAGTTCGCCGAGGCGCGTCTTCAACTGACCGACCGGAATGTGGCGGGCGTGGGCGAGGTGCCCTGCCGCGAACTCACCCTGCTCCCGCACGTCGAGCACGAGTGCGTCGCGACGGTTGATGAGCTGTACCGCGTCATGGACACCGACCTGCGGAATCCCGGACATGCGCCGGGCGATGAACGGCCACAACAGACCGATACCACTGCCGACGGCGAGCAGCACCAGCCACCAATTCTCCTGCAGGAACGCCAACGCACGACTCCTTTCGATGCCGGGGATCCGACCCCACATCGAGGGCGCCGACGCGGGAGGGCCGCCATTCTAGGTGACGACGCCGGCAGCACCAAGCAGCAGCCGCAGCGATCGGGCTGCCCCGAGGTACCGCGCAGCGCGCAGCCGACAAAATGCGGGGCGAACGGGACCACGTCGTTACAATCCGCGGAAATTTTCACTGCATGGGGAGAGGTGATGACTTACCGGATCGTGCTGCTGCGGCACGGAGAGAGTGTCTGGAACCGCGAGAACCGCTTCACGGGCTGGACCGACGTCGATCTGTCGGACCGGGGCCGCGAGGAAGCCCGCGAGGCCGGACGGCTGCTGAAGGCCGAGGGGTTCGAGTTCGACGTCGCGTACGTGTCGGTGCTGAAACGCGCCATCCGCACGCTGTGGGGCGTGCTCGACGAAATGGACCGCATGTGGCTGCCGATCCGGCACGCATGGCAATTGAACGAGCGGCACTACGGCAACCTGCAGGGTCTGAACAAGGCCGAGACGGCCGCGCAGTATGGGGATGAGCAGGTGCTGGTGTGGCGCCGCAGCTACGACATTCCGCCGCCACCGCTGGAGTCGGGCGATGCCCGGGCGCCGGGCAACGATCCGCGCTATGCCGGCCTCAGTGCCGCCCAGTTGCCGCTGACCGAGTGCCTGAAGGACACGGTCGAGCGGGTCGTGCCGTTCTGGCAGCAGACCATCGTGCCGGAGATCCGCGCCGGCAAGCGGGTGCTGATCGCCGCCCACGGCAATTCGCTGCGGGCCCTGATCAAGTATCTGGACGGCGTATCGGACACGGACATCGTCGGCCTGAACATTCCCACCGGGGTGCCGCTGGTGTACGAGCTCGACGCGGCGCTGAAGCCCACGGGTCATCGTTACCTCGGCGATGCCGACGCGATCGCCGCCAAGGTCCACGCCGTCGCGGCGCAGGGCAAGGCGAAGTGATGCGATCCGTCACGCCCGGCGCGCGGCCTGCGCCGTTCCGGCCTTGAGGCGCTTCGCGCACCTCGTCGCACTGTTGCTCGCGTTGTGCCTGACGGCCGCCGTGCAGGCGGCCCCACGTCAGGATCTCGAAGCACTGCGGGCACAGCTCGAAGCGCTGAGCAAGGAGCTGGCGGATTCGGAGGAATCCCGCGCCGAAGCCGCCGATCAGTTGCGCGATTCCGAACGCGCCATCAGCGAAGCGCGGTTGCAGTTGCGGGAGCTGGGGCAGAAGCAGACCTCGCTGGAACGCGCGTTGTCGGATCTCGGCGCCCAGGCCCGCAAGACCAAGGCCGACCTGTCCCGGCAACGCGACGGGCTCGCCCGCATGCTGTACCACCGCTATCTGAACGGCCATGCCGAACCGCTGCAGTTGGTGATGGGGCGCCAGAACCCGAACGAACTGGCGCGGCGGCTGCACTACCTGACGTATCTGTCGCGGGAACGGGCGCATTTGATCGCCGACCTGCGCAAGGATCTGGCGGAGCTGGAACGCATCACCGGCCAGACCCGGACCAAGGCCGAGGAACTGGCCGCGATCCGGCAGGACCAGACCGCGCAGCAGCGGGCGCTGGAACGGGAACGCGCCACACGGCAGAAGGTGCTGGCGAACGTGTCGGTGCAGATCAACCAGCAGAAGAAGCAGCTGGCGGTCCTCCAACGGGACGAGCAGCGACTGACCAGGCTGGTGGAGAAGCTGGCCCGGGCGATGGCCCGCCCGCAGACCCCGAAGAAGACGGACCGCGGCAACAGCAACACCGCGCCGATCGCCAACCAGATCGTGCCGGAAGCCGGCGACGACGACGAAGTATTCCGGCGACTGCGCGGCAAGCTGCGGCTGCCGGTGATCGGGGAACTCGGCAGCCGATTCGGCAGTCCACCGGCAGCAAGCGGTATTTCCTCGAAGGGCATCTTCATCCGGGCGAAATCGGGGCAGGAGGTCAAAGCGGTTGCAGCGGGTCGCGTGGTGTTCGCGGACTGGCTGCGCGGCTTCGGCAACATGCTCATCGTCGACCATGGGGGTGGCTACATGAGCATCTACGGCAACAACGAGGCGCTGTATCGCCGGGCCGGTGAAGTCGTCCGGGCCGGCGACGCGATCGCGACCGTGGGGGCGAGCGGGGGCAACGAGGAAACCGGCCTATACTTCGAGTTGAGGCACGAGGGTCGACCGTTCGACCCGCTGACCTGGGCCCGGCTGCGCTGAAAGGCGTGTCCCGTTCCGAACCGCACAATCCGGCCGTCATGTTCCTGACGGCCTTTTTTGACACCGCAGTCCGCAGGACACGGAGACACGCAGCATGGGTACGCGAATCAAGCAGGCCGGCCTGATCATCATCGGCGCCCTCCTCGGCATTCTGGTCAGCCTCAATTTCTCTGCCGTCGCGCAGAAGGAGACCGGCCCGCTCCCGGTCGAAGACCTGCGTGCGTTCACCGAGGTCTTCGGACGGATCAAGGCCGATTACGTCGAACCGGTCGAGGACAAGAAACTGATTTCCGAGGCCATCAACGGCATGCTGTCCGGCCTCGATCCGCACTCCGCGTACCTCGATGCGGAAGCCTTCAAGGACCTGCAGGTCGGCACCCAGGGTGAATTCGGCGGGCTCGGCATCGAGGTCGGCATGGAAGACGGGTTCGTGAAGGTCGTCTCGCCGATCGAAGACACGCCCGCCTACCGCGCCGGCATCAAGAGCGGCGACCTGATCATCAAGCTCGACGACACCAACGTGAAGGGCATGACGCTGAACGATGCGGTCAAGCGCATGCGCGGCAAGCCCAACACGCAGATCACGCTGACCATCGCGCGCAAGGGGGAAACCAAGCCCCGGATCGTGACGCTGACCCGCGCGGTCATCCAGATCCAGTCGGTCAAGTCGAAGCTGCTGGAGCCGGGCTACGGCTACTTCCGCGTCACGCAGTTCCAGGAACACACCGGCGAATCGCTGGCCAAGGCCATCGACACCGTGTTCAAGAGCAGCGACCAGCCGATGAAGGGCATCGTGCTCGATCTGCGTAACGACCCCGGTGGTCTGCTGAACACCGCCGTCGCCGTATCCGCGGCCTTCCTGCCGCCGGGCTCGCTGGTGGTGTACACCGAGGGTCGCACCGAAGACGCGAAGATGCGCCTGATGGCGACGCCCGAGCACTATCTGCGGGGGTCGAAGGACGACTACCTGAAGAAGCTGCCGCCGGAAGTGAAGCAACTGCCCATGGTGGTGCTGGTGAACGGCGGATCGGCGTCTGCCTCGGAAATCGTTGCCGGCGCACTGCAGGACCACAAGCGCGCCGTGATCATGGGCACGCAAAGCTTCGGCAAGGGTTCCGTCCAGACGATCCTGCCGCTGGGCAACGGCACCGCGATCAAGCTGACGACGGCGCGTTACTTCACGCCGGGTGGCCGCTCGATCCAGGCCAAGGGCATCACGCCGGACATCCTGGTCGAAGAAGCCACGATCAAGGAAAGCGAGGAGCAGGGCATCCGGATGCGCGAAGCGGACCTGGGCCGTCGGCTGTCGAACCCGCAGGATGCGCCGCAGGACAAGCCGGCGGACCCGGCGAAAGTCACGCCGCCCGCGGCCAAGCCCGGCGAAGAGCCGAAGACCGAAGGCCCGCCCGATGTCGTGTCCAAGAACGACTATCAGCTGAACGAAGCGGTGAACCTGCTGAAGGCGCTGAACATCGTCAACCAGAAGAAGTGATGCGACACCGTCGCAGGCGATAGACGCCGATCGGACCCTCGATCGGATCTCGCCCGGGGCCGCTGGAAGTTTCCGGCGGCCTTTTCACTTCCGGCCCCAGGACGCCCGCCCCATGAACGACGACCAGTTGCTGCGCTACAGCCGTCACATCCTGCTCGACGAGGTCGGGATCGACGGTCAGGAACCGTGGCTCGGCGCCCACGCGCTGGTGGTCGGTGCCGGCGGCCTGGGCTCTCCGGTGGCGCTCTATCTGGCGGCCAGCGGCGTCGGTCGCATCACGCTGTGCGACCCCGACACCGTCGATCTCACCAATCTGCAGCGGCAGATCATCCACACGACGGACAGCATCGGCCAGCCCAAGGTGGAGTCCGCGCGGACCACGCTGGCGCGCATCAACGCCGCGGCCGTGATCGAGACCGTGCGCGAACGCGTGTCCGGCCCGCGGCTCGAAGCGCTGGTGATGGCAGCGGACGTCGTCGTGGACGGCTGCGACAATTTCGCGACCCGACACGCGGTGAACCGCGCGTGCGTGAAGTACGGCAAGCCGCTGGTGTCCGGAGCGGCGGTCCGCTTCGACGGGCAACTGTCGGTGTTCGATCCGCGCCGGGATGACAGCCCGTGCTACCACTGCCTGTTTCCGGAATCCGGCGATCTCGAGGAAGTGCGCTGCGCTGTGATGGGTGTGTTCGCACCGCTGGTCGGCATCATTGGTTCGATGCAGGCGGCCGAAGCGCTGAAAGTGCTGGCGGGTGTCGGTGAACCGTCCGTCGGCCGGCTGCAATTGCTGGACGCCCGCAGCATGCAGTGGCGCAGCATCCGCGTCGCCCGGGATCCGGCCTGCGCCGTCTGCGGCGGAGACCGCTCGGCACTGACGGCCGAAGCCGCGGAAGCCTGCGCCGGGGAGTGACCCCAGCCGACGCAGTCGCAGCCCAGGGAAACGCCGAACACGTCTCGCGATGCGCGCTGGCTCCGGCATGGATGACGGCGAGCGGGGTGAGGCAGCCAAGGCTGGCGCCTTGGCAACGAGAACCGCGACGCAGGCGGCGATGCCGGAGTCAACCCACTGCTTGACATGGGATTGACGGGACCGGGCGCTCGGGTCCGATGGTGTCGTTGCCGTCTCCTCACGGCGTGCCGCTCCCTGTCGTCGCCGACGCCTCGCCCTCGAGCCCGAGCCCCACGGTCGCGCACGTGATACTTGACCGTTGTTTCCCTAGAATCGGCGACCTCTCCCAGAGCAGGCACCATCGTGATCCACGACCACTATCTGCGTTTCGACGCGCTGACCGCGGCGCTGCGATCGCTCGCCGAATCCCGGCCCGACATCTTCCGGATCCAGACCCTGGGCGCCAGTCACGAAGGGCGCGACATCTGGTTGATGACCGTGACACGGTTCACGAGCGGTACGCCGGACGAAAAGCCGGCGCTGTGGATCGATGGGAACATCCACGCGACCGAGGTAGCGGGCGCGATGACCTGTCTGCACTTCCTGCGGCACCTCGCGGCGGAGGACGGCCGGGATGCCGATATCACGCGGGCGTTGGACACGCGGACGTTCTACGTGGCGCCGCGATTGAATCCGGACGGCGCGGAATGGGCGCTGGCGGACCGCCCGCGGCTGATCCGCTCGTCGACGCGACCGTACCCGTTCGACGAAACGCCGATCGGCGGGCTGGTCCGTCAAGACATGGACGGTGATGGACGGGCGTTGACGATGCGTATCGTCGATCCGGATGGGCCCTGGAAGACATCCGATCGCGATCCGCGATTGCTGGTCCGGCGGGATCCGGCCGAAGCGGGCGGCACCTACTACCGGCTGTTGCCCGAAGGCGCGATCGAGGACTTCGACGGCGTCACGGTGCGCATGCAGGCGCGGCGCGAAGGTCTCGATCTGAACCGCAACTATCCGGCGCACTGGCGTCAGGAGCACGAACAGTTCGGCGCCGGTCCGTATCCGGCGTCGGAACCCGAGGTGCGTGCGGCAGTGGATTTCATCGTCCGGCATCCGAACATCACGGGTGGCGTCGCGTTCCACACGTACAGCGGTGTGCTGCTGCGCCCCTATTCCCATCGCGCGGACGACGAGTTGCCGGTCGAAGACCTGTGGACCTATCGCAAGATCGGTGACCATGGCACCGCGTTGACCGGCTATCCGAACATCTCCGTGTATCACGACTTCCGATATCACCCGAAGGAGGTCATCACCGGGACGTTCGACGACTGGATGTACGAGCACTGCGGCGTGTTCGCCTGGACGGTGGAGATCTGGAGCCCCCAGCGGGAGGCCGGCATCAGCGACTACAAGTACGTGGACTGGTACCGGGAGCATCCCCTGGAGGACGACCTGAAGCTGCTGGCCTGGAATGACACGGTACTGGGCGGTACCGGCTTCGTCGACTGGTACGCCTTCCACCATCCCCAGCTGGGGCCGGTGGAGCTGGGCGGCTGGGATTCCCTCTACACCTGGAGCAATCCGCCGCCGGCC